>CACYBS010000052.1 GCA_902772725.1 Erysipelothrix rhusiopathiae | reverse complement strand
TTAAAGTTGTTCATAAGTACCTCCAAAAATGTATACCTATAAACAAAGGGCTTATTATCCATTGGAGAAAATGGATAATAAGCCCCCCACCTCATGTTTCTTGTCAACACTTTTATTCAAAATTTGCAAAAAAAAAGAGGGCACTAATTTCTTAGTGTCCTCGGTCATCAGCAAGCTCTTAACTTAATGACATTGACCGCAGTCCTCTTTTGTTCGTTTTAGTCTAAATCTTCACCGTTGGAAGCGATACATTTCTTATACCAGAAGAAAGAATCCTTACGAGATCTCTTGAAGGTACCGCGGCCCAGATCATCAGCATCTACGTAAATCATACCGTAACGTTTTGCCATTTCACCTTCACCGTTGGATACGATATCGATGCAGCCCCAATACAGATAGCCCATTACAGGAATGCCATCAATTTCGATTGCGTCCTTTAAGGATTTGATGTTAGAGCGCATGTAATCGATACGATAATCATCGTGCACAGTTCCATCTTCGAATTTATCTTTCCATCCAATACCGGATTCAACACACCATAACGGTTTGTGATAACGGTTCCAATATGTATTCAACATAACACGCTGGCATTCAGGGTCAGTTTCCCATCCCCATGCGTTTGCCTGAAGATATGGATTCTTAACGGCTACCGCATCACCGTTTCCATGTCCTTTTTCAAGACCTTCATCATGAAGGGTGATGGTATGAGATCCATATAAAGAGTAGCTTAAGAAGTCGTTTGTATATTTTTCAAGAATTTCGAAGTCGCCTTCTTTTGCCGGAATCGTGATACCTTCACGCTCATACTCTTTCAATTTGTAGTTAGGGTACTTACCTAACATCTGTACATCACAATAGAACAGGGAATTGTTCATATCCTGAATCGCAGCTAATTGATCATAAGGGTCGCAGGTATAAGCATATACCGGCTGGGCAGCGTGCATCATACCGACTTTGATATTCGGATAGTTTTCATGTGCTGCCTTTACAGTTAATGCGTTGGCAAGGAACTGATGGAATGCGCAATTCGCAATATTTTGCGGATCGGCATGAATCATAGCACCTTCTACAAACGGTGCAAATTCCATACAGTTAATTTCATTGAATGTTAAATAGTATTTTACTTTGCCATCGTATCTCTTGAAACATGTTGTAGCATATTTTACAAACATATCAACGAGTTCTCTGGAATCCCAGCCGTTGAATCTCTGTGCTAAAGATAACGGTGTTTCATAGTGTAACAGAGTTACTAATGGTTCGATACCGTATTTTTTACATTCGTCAAATACATTGTCATAGAACTGTAATCCGGCTTCATTCGGTTCGGCATCATCGCCATTTGGGAAGATACGCGGCCATTTGATGGATAAACGGAAGCATTTGAAACCCATTTCCGCAAATAATTTAATGTCTTCCTTATAGTAATGATAGAAATCGGAAGCGATATGAGAAGGGTAATAATACTTCGGGTCTTTGGATAATACCGGAATAGCTCCATCCGGCAAATGTTTTAAATCGCTGTGGAAGCATAATGGAGAAGATCCAACTTCACCATTTGGTTTTTCCCATGTAACCTGACGCGGTACACCAAAAGCACCGTTTGTCATAACATCGCCTGTACAAAGACCGGCACCATCTTCAAATACGCCACCTTCATATTGGTTAGCTGCAGTAGCGCCTCCCCACAAAAAATCTTTTGGGAATGCCATAATAAAAAATCCTCCTTTGTATGATTATCTAAATTCATTATAATCAAAATTCTGTATAAAAAACGGAGAAATTTATGTTTTTTTTAAATCTTGAATCCTCACATTTTAATGCCTTGTGAAATCTGATACACTTATCTTAACAAATACATTTTTTCGGGAGGAAACTATGAACAAACAAAAGGTCTATCCGTGGCTGATGTTGGCTGCGTGCTGTTCTTTGTCGGCGGCAACAATGGGTATTGTTTCCAGTGCCATGCCGGTTTTTTATGCTCCCACTGCTCAGGGTTTAAATACCGGTGTGGGAACGATTTCCTTGTATGCGACTCTATTGTCATTAACGACCGGATTATTCGGTCCGATTCTTGTAACCCTGTTAAAAAAATTCAACATTAAAGCAATTGTTGCAGCAGGTGGATTAATCTGCGGCGTCGCCATTTTTTCAATGTCCTTTTTCAGCACACCGTTCATGTTCTATGTAGCCGGTATTATTGCCGGTATTGGATATGCGTGTTGCGCTTCGATTACCATCAATACAGTACTGGTAAACTGGTTTCATAATAAATTATCTACAGTAACCGGTATCGCATTCAGCTTTTCGGGAGCAGCCGGTGCTGTTATGAGCCCGATCTTTGCCAGCATTATATCGGCAGCCGGATGGAGGGCAGCTTATATGGTTACAGGAATTCTGATTATTATTCTAACGGTTCCGATAGGTTTATTTATCATCGCAAAACGTCCGGAAGACCTCCGTTTAAAACCGTTTGGATATCGCGAATTTGATGAAGATTTGATCGCGTTATCCAAATTTCGCAATGCCGGTATGAAACATGGAACATTACTAATGATCTTGTTTTCGATTTGCGGAGCGATTGTCGTAAACTTTGGCAGCCATGTATCTGCTTATATGACATCTTTGAATTTTGACCCATCGGCGGCTGCTTCCGTTTTATCCATTTCCATGATCAGTAACGTCATCACAAAATTACTGATGGGAGCTCTGGCTGAGAAAATGGGAACTTTCAAAGCGATTCAGCTTTACGCAATTTTCCCGATTGTCGGATTGTTCTGCTTTCTTTTGATCCCGACAGGATCATCGATGTTACGCTACCTGGCGCCGGCCTGCTTCGGTGTGACCTACGCCATTACATCGGTAGGAATATCCATTGCCGCCCGCGAGTTTGTACCGGATGATAAATATGATTCCATATATGCCAATGCGACACTCATCATGTTTGTGGTAGGTGCTGTAATGATTTCTGTTTATGGTACTTTCTTTGATATATTCGGATCCTACACCGTATCGATTATCTTTGGCCTGGTGTTTGCGATTTTGATGTTTGCGATTATTTTATATGTTAACCTGCGATATAAAAGTTTAAAGATTGAAGAAATCAGCGATTGATATTTTACAAGATTTTAAAATATTCTGAAATTTGATACAATATAAACATCAAAATACTTTTTTTCGGGAGGACATTATGAATAAACAAAAAGTGTATCCGTGGCTGATGTTAGGTGCGTGCTGTGCGCTGGCTGCAGCCACAATGGGTATTATCACCAATGCTGCTTCGGTATTTTATGCACCCGTTGCAGCGGATTTGAATACCGGAGTCGGTACGATTTCTCTATATGCAACATTGTTGTCATTAACGACCGGTTTCTTTGGCCCGGTATTGGTTACCTTGATGAAACGCATCAATCTGAAGTTGATTGTTGCAACCGGTGGTCTGATGGCAGGTCTTGCGGTATTCTCAATGTCGCTGTTTAGTACTCCGTTTTTATTCTATATCGCGGCAATCATAGCCGGTATCGGATATGCGTGCTGCGCAACCATTACCATCAATACTGTCCTGATTAACTGGTTCTATAATAAATTATCGACAGTAACCGGTGTTGCGTTTAGCTTCTCAGGTGCTGCAGGTGCTTTGATGGGTCCGGTATTTGCTTCTGTCATTCAATCTGCGGGATGGCGTGTCGGCTATATGGCTATGGGAATTATCGTAATCATTTTAACGGGTCCGGTTGGTTTATTTATCATTCAAAAACGTCCGGAAGACGTTGGTTTGCATCCGTATGGATATAAAGAAGTTGATGAAGAGCTTGTTGCCCAGATGGAGTATACAAATGCCGGTATGAAATACGGAACAATCCTGTTGATTGTCTTTACAATGTTAACATCGATGATCGCAAACTTCGGAAGTCACGTATCTGCATATATGTCGACATTGAATTACGATGCCGCAACCGCAGCTTCTGTACTCTCGCTCAGTATGATCTCTAATGTATGTACCAAATTATTATTAGGTGCATTAGCAGATAAAATGGGAACCTTTAAAGCTTTATGGCTGTATTCGATCTTCCCAATCTTTGGTATTCTGTTATTTATGTTCATACCGACAGGAGCTGGTTTCTTCAGAATTGCGGCACCAATCTGTTTTGGTTCGATTTATGCCCTGGCAGCGGTTGGCCCTTCAATCGGAGGCAGGAAATTTGTCAGTGACGAAGAGTATTCATCCAAGTATGCGACAGCCAGTCTGGCTGGTTTTGTCGGCGGAGCTGTGATGATTGCGTTATACGGAAGCTTGTATGATATTTTCGGTACATATATGGTTTCATTGATGACAGCTTTGGTCTTTGCGGTAGTTGTATTCTTGATGCTGGCATTTGTAAATATGCGCTATAACAGCTTAACAATCGATTCATCGAAAGATAAATAATTTACAGAGGATAAAACCTCTGTTTTTAACAGGAGAAACTTATGAACCAAGTATTTAATCCATATCTACCGTTATGGGAGTTTGTTCCCGATGGTGAACCTCATGTATTTGGAAAGCGATTATATATGTATGGATCCCATGATAAGGCTTTTGGTGATTCATTCTGCCAGTCAAATTATACCGTGTGGTCCTGTCCAATCGATGATTTATCCAATTGGACAAATCATGGGGAAACCTATCGCAAAACACAGGATCCTTTAAATAAAGATGGTAAATATGATCTGTTTGCACCGGATTGTGTTAAAGGAAAAGATGGCCGGTATTATTTGTTTTATTGTTTAAGTACTGTACCGGTGATCAGTGTTGCGATATCCGAAAAACCGGAAGGACCGTTTACATTCTATGGACATGTTCACTATGCCGATGGCAATTTGTTGAATGACTATATGCCTTTTGATCCGGCCTGCCTGGTAGATGATAATGGTAAGATTTATCTTTATTATGGCTTTGCGCCGGCAGGGGATATGGAATATCTGCGTGAAGTGATTCCGGCTGAATTATCTGAATATGCGATGGTATGTCAGCTTGCCGATGATATGTTGACTGTATCACGCGCACCTAAGCCGCTTATTCCTTCCGGCTTACATTCCAAGGCAACATCTTTTGAAGGCCATGGTTTCTATGAAGCATCCTCCATTCGCAAGTATAACGGACTGTATTATTTTATATATTCATCCAATCTGTCGCATGAACTTTGTTATGCGATAAGTCAATATCCGGATAAAGAGTTTGTTTATCAAGGTATTTTGATTTCGAATGCGGATCTCGGGTTTAAGGGAAATCGTATTCCGCGAAACTGGATTGGTAATAATCATGGCAGCATCGCCTATATCAACGGCAATTACTATATTTTCTATCACAGACAGACAAACGGTACACAATTCTCACGTCAGGGATGTGCCGAGCGCTTAATGATGAATGAAGACGGTACTTTTAAAATGGCAGGGATGACAAGCTGCGGCTTAAATGGGGCACCTTTGATTGCACAGGGATCCTATCCGGCAGCCATCGCATGTTATCTTACCAATCGCAATACCTTAACAAAAATTGACTATGATAATCCGATGATCGATAAGATTCCGCGTATTGTATGCACACCGTATGAATCGTATATTTCGCATATCTGTGAGAATACGGTTATTGGATATAAGTATTTTAATTACATCGATGTTAAGCGCTTATACTTAGAAATTCGCGGCGAATTCTATGGCAAAATCTATGTTTCCGAGAAACGGGATACCCGCTATATCGGTGAAATCAATGTTCAAATGCGGGATGATGATTGGCAGCTTGCGATTATTACACTTCGCTGTTCCAATGGCAAAAAACCTCTGTATTTGCATTTTGATGGTGTAGGAAGCCTTGATTTAAAAACACTTTTCTTTAAATAACCGTAAATGGACGTGAAGATATTGTGTTAATAAATTTATTTTTTTGAAAATTAAAAAAATAACGAGAATTATCAAAAAAATTTATTATTTATTTGGGGTTTCTTCAAAAGAAAACATTTCAAATTGCGAAAAAAGTGTTTTTATTAGATAATACTAACATAGTTATACAGAAAGGAGTTCGACAAGATGCCAGATTTAAAAGATAAGGACCTTGTCTGGAAACTGGAGAACACCAAACACATTGTTAAGGACGCATGGATTGATTTTAGAAGGGAAACCTATCGCATGCCGGATGGAAAGGTATATGGGCCATTCTACAACTACAGTCGTAGAAGTTATGCCGTCATCGTTGCCAGCGATGTGTCTGGAAGATTTTTATGTGTTCGCCAATTCCGTCATGGAATCGGTCGTGTTACGACAGAATTTCCGGCCGGAGGAATTCGTTTTTCCGGTAAGCATGAGTACGTAAACAAAAGAGAAAATGAAAGTGGTTTGGTAGAGTCACCATTGGATGCTGCCAAACGTGAACTGCTGGAGGAAACAGGATATACGTCCGATCATTGGGACTATATGATGATGATTCCTGCCGAGGCAACACTATCCGATAATTATGCGTACATTTATCGTGCCAAAAACTGTAAGAAAACCAAAAAGCAGGATTTAGATGCTTCCGAATTTGTAGAAGTTGTCAAATACTCTGCTGAGGAAATTGATGATTTGATCAGCCGGGGTTTATTCCCGCAGGCTATTCATGTGTTGGCCTGGTTATTAAATGAAAAAATTGAAAATCAGGGAAGACACCATAAATTCTAAGATAATATAGACAGCTGTGAAAATCAGCTGTTTTTTTGTTTATCCGAACCTTTGATAAATCCGAACCTTTTTC
>CACYBS010000051.1 GCA_902772725.1 Erysipelothrix rhusiopathiae | reverse complement strand
TCTGCGCTTTTTCTGATTTTCATTGGCGAGAATCAACTCTGATAACACGATAAAAGTCGACTCGTTGAATCCGAGAATCACTGTATGACCATCTTCAATAACCGGTTCAATTCCGCGGGCAATATCCGCCATTTTATGCGTAATGGCTTCGTTTAAAAAACCAATCAGCAATGCCATAAACAGCATTCCGACAAGCGTCGCCAGCAGCATCAAAAATAAAAATGCGCGGCTGCCCTGGTCCCCTGCGATCACACCGGGATCAAAGGTATGAAGAAGCGTAATCCATAAAGAGGAACCCATGGAGTACCCCATAGCCTTTAACACAATCCAAGCCAGCAATCCTAAAATCAACACCAATATCAAAGTTGCTCCCAACAGCAGCAAAATCATGGACCCGGACCCCTTGGACATCCATAAATCAAAATAATATCGAATTTTCTTTCTTATTGTCTTCATAATAGATCTCCGTAGTAATACTATAAATAATATACAACAATATATTCTTTATTCCTAAAATCATTAGAATTTAAGGTAAAATATATATAGAAACGGAGTGATTTTATGGCATACCCTAAGCCGCTGTCTTCCAGGACAATTCAGAAAATGCTGGAAGAAGCTCAAATCGATAATAAGAAAGCTGATTTTCTATATGAACTTTACCATTGTGCCTCCAATCTTTACGGCATTATCACGCTTGAGGAATTATGGAATGTATACAAGGCACTGAAATCTAAAAACCGATATCCTTCTATTAAGAAAAAAGAATTGATTGCGTTTTCCGATATAGTACGAAGGCAGAATCTGCCTTACCGCATCTATGAAGTGGGAGAAATATACAAGGAACAAGAGGAAGGAAAAGAAATCCGCCTTCTGATTAAAAAAGATTTGGCAAAACAGGAAGGATTTCGCAGAGATGAGCTGTACGTCATTGATGACCAGCGCTATGAATTCCCCCTTTATTTTCCCAAAGATATCCTTGTATTTACAGATGACTACGAAACATTAGAGGAAAAGAACTTTAGAATCTATCTGGAAAATTTAATCTGTAAACAAAAATACATCACAAATGAAGATGGGAAAAAAATCCGAAATCCAAACTATCTTAAAAAAATGAAAGATTACTCCTACAAGGATGAAGTAGATTATGCAGTGTTGAAAATGTATTCCGAAAAAGATTCGCCTTATCACCGCAGAAAGCTGGAAGAAGTCACAAGAATCATTTCTCTTCCGGCATCAACACGTGTATATAATGCGATCGTTGAAAACGTCAAAAAAGGATGTATAAAGCAGACTGTATTAATTTCCATGTTATTTGACTACCTTCATGAAGCCGGTGCTGAAATCGATGATAAAGAAGTCGACATCGTTTTGAAGTATTTCGTTGAAATGTACAATAATACGCATCAATTTTCAATGGGTGGCTGGGCTCCTCACGAACTTGCGCTTGCCTATCCGCCAAATCCTAACGACAAACCTTCCATCGTATTCGGAGAAAACCTGCAAAGAATGTTTGAGACAGGCGAGATTGACCGTGAAGAATATGAAAAGGCAATCCGAGAAGCCGGACTTGAAGTATTTGATCCCAATAAAACCAATTAACATCAAAAGGCGCTTAAAGCGCCTTTACTACTTCTATTAAATCGGAAAATTTTTCAATATACGGTGTATTTTCGACATGTCCAAAACCATATTTCGCAAAGATAAAAGGTACACCGGCTTCGGTTGCAGATTTATAATCAGCTTCAATATCCCCGACATAGACAGCCTTATCTAAATGATTTCTTTCAACCACAAGACGGATATTATCGGCCTTGCCTTTTCCGGTACGTCCGAAGTTTTCCGTATCTTTGATCAAAGCATTCAATTGATAATAATTCACGAAGGCCTCGATATAGCCTTCCTGACAATTCGATACAATGGATAAATGATAATCCTGACTAAGTTTTTCCAATGTTTCCCTGACATGCGGATATAAATTTCCACCGTGCTTTTCAATATATTCATTTTCATAATCCGTGCACATCGTCATGAGTCTTAGAGCTTCTTCTTTTGTTTCATTAGGAAATAAAGTATAGGCAATATCGTCCATTGTCTTGCCCATTTGAGACTGCATTTCTTCCAGTGTGAAACGATATTTTCCATTCAAAGCATAATTCCAGGCGTCTACAACTGCCTGGGAAGAATCCCATAAAGTTCCATCTAAGTCGAAAATAATTCCTTTTTTCATATTTTTATGTATTTATCGCATACAACATCGCACCGATAAACATAGCTCCCTTCTCATATATCAATTCTTTGATTTCCGGTATTGAATCCTCCGGAATCCGTTTTTTCAATTCATCATATATAACATCTACATCCGGAATCAGCGGTCCATGTAACAATAATTTTTCCGGTCCGACAGATAAAATCAATGCCGTCAAATTGGGAATCATATATTCTAACGTTCCCTCCGGTGTTGTCACCAGATTTTCCGGCTCATCTGAATAACGAAAGAGATTATTTAAGTAAGTATACTCTCCCGTGATTCCGTTTTTACCTTCCACAATTTCACCGTTATAAATAATCGCCGAAGAAGCATATGTCCGCATAGGTTGATAATAATAAATCATGGAATCGTAATCCTCATGGGTAGATGCATATCCGTAAGCAGTCGCGTTAATATGATTTACAGCGGTAAATTCACAATTATATTTAGAGCGAAGGTATCCTATAATATCATCTACTCCCGCCCCGATATAATCATCCAGACACAGGGAATGACTGACTCTTCCCGGAAGCGCCAGTACAACTTCTTCTATTTCCGGATAGCGGATGCGGGTGGTCTGGATAATATCCTCAATATCCCGCAGATCCTTCTTGTCTTTGATAATATCCGCTTCATCCTCCACTCTTCCGTTTTTATAGTAGCGATAGGATAAATGGCGGTTGCCCTGCTGGCTATAGTA
>CACYBS010000050.1 GCA_902772725.1 Erysipelothrix rhusiopathiae | reverse complement strand
TCATTACTTTCATCATTTGACGAGCCATCGTCATTCCAAGACCAAATTCTATCAACTTGTCCATGGAATAAAAGCCATAGTTGTTATTATCATTCATAATTGTCATTATTACGTTATTGATTACTTCTTGTCATATCAGGGGTTGGTTGGAAATGGAGGGGGAACAGGAGGAGTGGCATTTATAAATAGAGGAGCCAATTCAGAAATGGTTCCAGCTTGCTCCCAACCAGCCATTCCCTGTGCCCAAACATATGTTTGTTTTGTGAATTGCCCCATATGTACTAATTGAGACAATTGTTGAAACTCAAAAGGTCCGGCTTGTGAGCCATTCAGACTCACATAATACTGTGTGGTGGGTATAGGAGGAGGAACGCTTCCTGGCATAGGTGGAGGCACTGCACTAGGAATAGGAGGCGGTGTCATACCTGTTCCCATCCCCATGCCGGACTGGTTATGACCATTCAAGGTTTGTCCCATACTGCTCATCATTCCTGCCATTTGCTGACCGATGGCTCCACCCATCATCATCCCTGTCATCATTCCAGCTGGGTTCATTGATCCGCCATCTCCGCCAAGACTCATCGTGCCCATTTTCCCAAGGTTATTCATACCTGTTTTCAGCACATCGGCATTGATAGCGGTAGTGTATGCATCAAGATTGTCGTGTTGAGACCGCAGGTGCTGGGCATACTGTCCTTCCTCACGCTGTATGCGCATGGTTTCCTTTGCGTTTTCCATATTGATGCGTTGCATTTCCTTAAGATTCTGTAGATTCACTTCACTCTGTGTCCGCATCGTGTCGAGATTGATTTGACCTTGCAGTTTCATGGAATCCAGATTATAATCTACTTGCATTTGTGCTGCCTTTGCAGTAGCCTCAGAAGTAAGAGCTTTCAGTTTGTCGTAGTTTTCATGTTCTTTATCAATAGTAATATCGTTGATATCGAAGAACTTCATCACAACACCAAATTCATTCAGTCTGTTGCGCACATCATCTTCTATCATTTCACTAAGCTGGTTGACATACATTTCAACTTGTACAAGTGGTATATTGTTTGTCAATATGGAACTTGAGATTTTAGACTTGACAAATCTCGAGAGAGTAGATTTGATTTGTTCCTTGAATTTATCAAGACTGAAATCTCTCATCCTATTCAACTTAATGAAATTCCGATAGTCCTCAAGCGTAAATGTGATGGTGCCATGCACACTGACAGGTATCATCATTTCAGGAAAACGAGGATCGAACATATCAAAATATGGAACAGCAAACTTGAGTTGGTTGTTTCCTTGAATGTTGATGTAGTATACTTCGGCTTGAAACGGAGACTCTCCTCCAAAAGCCAACCCCACAATACTGGAAAGTATGGGGAAATTGGCTGTTTTTATTGTGTCATCGTATGGTCCCACGATGAAATCTTGCATAGTCCCATCTTTTTGGTGATAGAGGAAGACGGCAACTTCTCCATCCTTAACCCTAAGCGAACTGCCATATCTTATACTGTTTTCCCTTGTGGTGGAATTGACATCCTGGCCAAGAGGCCTCCATTTCCACACCAAATAGTTCTCTTCGTCGCAGCGGATGACGTTCATCAATCCTCCGCCTTTTCCTCTTCCAAAGATTCCCATGATTAATTCTTAGTCTTCTAAATATCCTTTTTTCATAAGATCTTCCACATCTGTGTTGTCCACATCCTCAAGAGTTTCTTTGTTTTTCTTATAAAATACATTCATCATTTTCGCTTTTGCCTTCACTTCATCAAACCATTGTTTCTTCACCTTCCTCTCATACTTTTCATCATCAGATGGTGACTTGAAGGTCTTCTTTGCTGTCTCTGCTTCATCAGTGATGGGTTTCCATAACAATCCCGACAATTCTGCAGCCACTTCCTCGTAATTGTCGGTATCTACTTCAGGCAAAGCTTCCAACTGTTCATGCAATTTTGTGTATTGAGCATCCACTTCTTTTGCCACGTCACTCTTCTCATAATCAACATCAGTATCCCCTATGTCTGCCCCATTCTCTTGCTTAGTTGGATTTGGCATAAGATAATTTTCCATCACATCGTCAGGAATTTTTTCAATCAAGCCTAAAGCGTTGATACTGTGTATATATCCATTCTTTTTGTTCAAGAAGGACTGAATGGCAGACCTCAAGACACCTTCTTCAGCATCAATGTGCAACCATACGATTTTGGAGATTTGGTGTGACACTTCTGAAATATTGTCTTCGGACGGAACTGGCAAAGCATCTATTTTCGCTGTGAGGCTTTTCAACTGCTCCTCCACCATGGCTTCTTTTTTGTTTTCATTTTGAATCATGAAGTAGATACCTATTCCTAAACCACAACATATAAGGAAAAAAATTAGTTCACCAATAATACCGTATTTGTTTCCCTCTTTTTTCTCTTTTTTTATCTTGCTTTCACAATCCTCGACGAGACGCATCACTTCTCTGTCTTCTGGGAAAAGAATCCTGCATCTATCAATGCATTCTATCAGCTTGTTCTTATATGCCTCGAACTTATCACGGGGCTGGTTTTTCAAGAAAAGCATGATGTCCATCAATTCCTCTTTAGAGTTGGGTATTGCAAGGTTCTTGATATCACTGCTTATACCTGCCAATGAATCTACTGCTTTTGACAAATCCCATTTGGACGAAGAGAGCTTTTCACTTATCTTACTAACTGTTTGCCCCGCTTTTACTCCGACAAAAACATGTCCGCACTCAGGGCATTTTCCCATCATCCTGTTCACTTGTGCTCCACACCTGGGACATTTCAACTCCGAGCCGACCTGACTGTCGGCACGCTTCTTCTCTTTGGCTTCAGCTTTCTGCTGGCGAATCTTTTCCAACCGCCCATTGACAACAACCGCAAGTTCGTTGGGATCCACCCCCTCTTGCTGTGCTCGTCGTATAAGCACAGCCTGTTCTTGATCAGTGATTACGCCATCGGCTATCGCGGCATTAATCAATTCTTCTAATTCTTTGGAATACATAATTGTCATTGTATAATTATATTTAGTTTAATTCTTTACAATTGTCTTCAACCACTTAAATAAATGATTCTCTTTGTCTTTGGTCTTTTCTTTTCCTTTCCATGATCTCAAGAATTCTCGTTTAAATGTAATACTTGAATTACTACCAAGATATTTCCTTAGAGAGCCTTTGAAAAAAAAGAAAAACCTGTATTTGAACATCCACAAATTTGGGATGACAATTGTTGCATATTTGTTATTTTGATCCTTTCGAATATTTGAAGGTACTCCAATAATTTTAATGTCTCCAATCCAAGTAAAAAGAGTTTTATACCATGTTACGTCATACAAATCATTAAGATTAAGTGCTGTATGCTGTTGATCTTCTTTGTATTCTTCTATTTTTCTCTTCAATCTATTAGGATAATAGATTAATTGTTGACCGACGAGGATAAGTCTGGGCGCACGCCCAAACCAATTCTTAGGATATAGAAACGTGGAGTGATAAACTCTTCCAAAAGAATTTTTTACGCCTTTACTATTGATGATTTCTTTAATTTGAAGATAATCTGATTTTGAGAAACTAAATTTAGGAAGGATGTTTTGCTCTCCATATATATCAAAACTTTTGAAGAAGATTCCTCTATGAGACAAGAGAAAATTTACACGCGAATAAGGTAAATATGTCATTTCATCCTTGCGCAACGTTCTTCTTGTATATAAAACAGCTTTTTCTGTAAGTGATATGTAATCAGGGTAAAACCATCTCCAGATATTGAACGGATTAGCCAATACTGACGAGGTGAAACTGTCTCCTTTCTCTGTGAGTCTTGGTGCACGAGCTTTGCACCATTGAAAGAACTCATCCCTTATTGAAGCACTTGCTTTATTTATAAAAATTTGTCTATGATAACCACAATACAAACCACCTTTAGAAAAGAAAGGTTTTGTTTTTAAGAAAAAAGCCATATACTTGATAGGGGTTGTATCAATTTCTGAATCATTAAATAATCTTGGTTTAACATGATATGCCCAAGTGTCTGTATATGCAAGACATTGTTGATTCAGGCTTTTAACTTTTCCAACTTTATGATAAATAGCTCTAATAGCCGTCGATTTCTCAAGAATGTCATAAAGTTCAGGGATATATTTTCCTATTCTCAATTGTATAGTTTCTGTTTTTTGATAGAGATCAGCATCATAATCTTCATCCAAATCCGATGTTATAATTGCAGATGTCTTTGCCACCTCTCGGTTTGAATATTTTTCTAACGTCAAGTCGTCTTGGTCATCATTTGCCATATCTTCCTCACTATTCGGCAAGGTGTCATATTCTCCCGATAAAGATAAATAAATGGTTTTTCGTTTAAGAATTTTGCCTTGATTAAGAAAATAATTGACTTTTTTATCAAAATCAAACCCATGCTCTTCTTCTTTTACGAAACCTATCCACTTAAAAGAAGAAAAACTGAATGGAAACTGAAAATGAGAATGGACGAACGATATGCCTTTCTCGTTATATATTATTCTATCTTTAAGAATAAAACCAGAAAAGATTTCTCTTTGCATAATATAAATATAATCTGTTTACACAATAATAATTTTCGTAAGATTAGGAATAAGGAGTTAATAAATGTATTTTGCGTCTTCAGGCATATCACGAATAAAAGCCTTACTATCACATTCTTTCAGTTGTTTGGCATAACTGACATAGTATTCAGATGGCACATAAAAAAACTTGACATCCTCTTCCACTTCACTAAGATTCACGTCAGGAGCAAAAAGGTAAACGAGAAATTCATTGTCTCCATTGCCATTGATACACCCCAATTCTGTTACTGAATCTGGAATATAGATGGAGGCACCAGCTTTACAATCACCAAGAAAATAATCTTCTATGGTTGTTACACCTTGTGGTATAATCATTTTTTGAAGAAGTGTTTTTCCCTCTATGAATTCTTCTGGTATTGTTTTCAACTGAGTTACATGAGAGAAGTCGAGTTCTTCCAACAAATGCTGGTCATGAATGACGCCTCCATCCAGCTTTCTTAAACTAGAGGGGAAAATAATCTTACGCAGATTTTTGTACTCATCCAAACTTTCATCATCAAGTTTTGTAATGCCTTCGCGTAATTCAAGTACCCCGTTTTTCAATTTGCCTAATTCGATTTGTGGCCCATTATCCTCGTCGAAGGTATTATGTACTACATCTTTTTTCTTTTTCCAAAATATTCCCATTATAATAAGTTTTTAGTATATAGATATTAGATCTTCGATTACTGTTTTAGGCTTTTTATTCCTCTGCTAAATAAATATTTAGGCCATCTACTTGTTTAATAAACACACACGAAGTGTGAGCCTTCATGACATTCTCCGCCTGAAGGTTCTGGAATACCCGTGAAAGAAAGAATGAAAATCAGCTCACACCTGTAGTT
>CACYBS010000049.1 GCA_902772725.1 Erysipelothrix rhusiopathiae | reverse complement strand
TAGGATGTTATATCGGAGTGACCGGCTGGATATGCGATGACAGACGTAACGAAGATGTATTGTCTGCACTTGAAATTATCCCGATTGAAAAGCTGATGGTAGAAACCGATGCACCGTATTTATTACCAAGAAAAATCAAGGGATTGAAAAATCCCAATGTTCCGGAAAATATTACGTATGTAGTAGATAAGATTGCCGCTGTAAAAGGCATGGATCCGGAAGAAGTAAGAAAAATCACCTTAGAAAATACTATTCAATTTTTTGGATTAAATGTATAAGGTTTTATAGGGAGGGAAGCCATTATGGATAATCAAGATTTCTATGAAACATATGGTTTTGAAAAGGAAGAATTAACACAGTTATTGGAACAAAAACAATTTCGCGCTTTTAAAGAAAAGATCGCCGAATTAAACGATGCCGACGTTGCGGAATATATGGAAGAGCTTCCGTTAGAGCAGCAGGTAGTCGTATTTCGAATGTTGGATAAAGACAGCGCAGCCGATGTTTTCTCCTTCTTAGGTGTTGATACCCAGGAAGATTTGATCAACCGAATGACCGATACCGAAGTAAAGTCCATCATCGACGAGCTTTATGTCGATGATGCGGTAGATATGTTGGAAGAATTACCGGCTACGGTTGTAAAGCGTGTACTTAAAAACGCTACACCGGACACGCGTAATTTGATTAACCAGTTCTTGAAGTATCCGGAGTATTCAGCCGGAAGTATCATGACCGCCGAGTATCTGGCACTTAAAAAAGAGATGACGGTACAGAATGCCTTTGATTATATTCGTAAAAGAGGGCAGGATGCAGAAACAATCTATGTATTGTTTGTAACAGATGCCGGACGTCACCTGGAAGGTGTTGTGACCATCAAAGATTTATTGATGGCTGACTATGAGACCAAGATTGCGGCTATCATGGATGATAATATCATCAAGTGTGTAACGACCGATGACCAGGAAGAAGTTGCGTCCTTATTTACGCACTATGACTTGATTTCCATGCCGGTCGTTGACCAGGAAAACCGTCTTGTCGGTATCGTTACGGTCGATGACGTTGTCGATGTCATGGAAGAAGAAGCGACCGAGGATATCGAAAAGATGGCCGCTATCTTACCTACCGAAAAGGCATATTTTGATGTTTCGGTATATGATACCTGGAAGTCGCGTATCCCATGGCTGATGTTGTTGATGGTATCGGCTACCTTTACCGGTGTCATTATTAATACTTTTGAAAATGCTCTGGCAGCCTGTGTAGTACTGACAGGCTTTATTCCGATGTTGATGGATACCGCAGGTAACTGCGGCAGTCAATCGAGTGTAACCTTGATTCGTGCCCTTTCCTTAGGGGATGTAGAATTCAAAGATTTGCTTAAAGTTGTTTGGAAAGAACTCCGTGTTGCCGCAATGTGTGGTGTTTCATTGGCAGTGGTCAATTTTGTGAAAATCTTATTGGTAGATAAGGTGATATTAGGAAACCATGAAATCACTTTAATGGTGGATTTAGTGGTATGCCTGACCTTAATGGTAACCGTTGTCTGTGCCAAGCTGGTTGGATGTACCTTACCTTTACTAGCAGATAAACTTGGCTTTGACCCGGCTGTTATGGCATCGCCATTTATCACAACGATTGTGGATGCGGTATCCCTGCTAATTTACTTTGCGTTTGCGACTCGTTTAATGGGAATCGGATAATGAAAAAGATTTATTTTTCCGGATCTATCCGGGGAGGAAGAACTGATCAAGGTTTGTATGCTTCATTGATTGACTATATGAAAAGAAACCATAATGTCTTGACTGAGCATATTGGTTTTCAAAATGCGGCATCACCGATGTCGGATGAAGATATTTATTCTCGTGATATCAATTGGTTAAAAGAATGTGATTTGGTGATAGCGGAGTGTTCTACACCATCCCTGGGGGTAGGATATGAACTGGCATATGCAGAGAAGTTAAATAAACCGGTTTATATTTTATGCAGAGAAGATGTCAATCTTTCTGCGATGTTACAGGGGAATCCGTATTTTCATATTCATTTTTATGGAGATGCGAATCAATTGTATCCTTATCTTGGATCGATATTAGAGCCTGTTGAATGACAGGCTTTTTATTTGGAATATAGGTATTGGTTTTGATAAGATGTAGCAAAAGAAAAGGAGACAAATAATTTATGAAAACTTATTTCCCTGATGGCTTTTTATGGGGTGGAGCTGTTGCAGCTAACCAATGTGAAGGTGCATGGTTAGAAGATGGCAAACAGCCCAATATCACCGATGTTATGGTAGGTATCGGATCCAAAGATCCGGGATTGAAATGGAATGATGAAACCGGTAAATGGGAGATGGCTTTAGATCCAAATAAGGCATATCTTTCTCATGAGGCTGTTGATTTCTATCATCGTTATAAAGATGATTTAGCTTTAATGGCAGGTATGGGATATAACGCATTCCGTACATCTATCGCATGGGGACGTATTTTCCCAAATGGTGATGAAGATACACCAAATGAAGCCGGATTAAAGTTCTATGAAGACTTAATTGATGAAATAAAAAGACTTGGAATGGAGCCGATTATCACATTGTCTCATTATGAAACTCCATTACATTTGATGACTGAATACGGAGGATGGTCCAGTCCTAAGATGTTAGGTTTCTGGAAAAAATATGTTACGGCCGTATTTACCCGTCTAAAAGGAAAAGTTAAATATTGGCTGACTTTCAATGAAGTCAACAATATGAATCGTATTGCCCTTGTTGCCGGCGGTGTATTATCCACTGTTCCGGAAGATAAGAACAACCCGCTTGCGATCAGTTTAAAAGATAAGTGGCAGGCTTACTACAATATCTTGGTTGCCAACGCATGGACTGTTAAGTTAGGTCATGAAATTGATCCGGACTGCTTAGTAGGATGTATGCTTACAAGCTCCTGTGTTGCCACATATCCATATAACTGTGATCCGGAAAATGTATGGGGAGCATTAAATGCACAGCGCTTTGCGAACTTCTATTTCGGTGATCCGTTCTGTTTAGGAATTATTCCGGGATATGTAAAACGTTTCTGGAAAGAAAACGATTGTGAACCAAAGATGGACGAAGATGAAATCGCAATGATCGCAAAATATACAGTGGATTTCTTCTCCTTCAGTTACTATCGTTCCGGAACATATGAAAAGGAATTTGAAAATGGTGTAGATACCGGCGGACTTACCGGTAAATCCAATCCATATTTAAGAGGTACTTCGCCGGAGCCTTGGTGCTGGCCGATTGATCCGGAAGGTATCCGCTATGTATTGAATGTATTATATGACCGTTATCATCTGCCTTTGATGATTGTTGAAAACGGAATCGGTTTGGATGAAAACTTAGATGCTGATAAGAAGATCCACGATGATTTCCGCGTTGAATATGTAAGAGACCATTTGATTCAGGTCAACGAAGCTATCAAAGATGGCATCGATGTATTGGGTTATTTATATTGGGGACCGTTTGATATCGTATCTGCCGGAACCGGTGAAATGCGCAAGCGTTATGGCTTTGTCTATGTTGACCGCTTCAATGATGGACACGGTACCATGGAACGTGTGAAAAAGGATTCTTATGACTGGATGAAGAAGGTTTGTGAATCCAACGGTAAGTATTTAGAAGAAGAATAAAACCAGAGCCTGCAAATAAATGCAGGCTTTTCTCTATTACAAAATATATGTTAATGTGATAGCAGGAACATTCTTAAATTATTATAACAATTAACTTTTATGGCAATTGTAGGATTTGTGTTACCCGGCAATGGAGGAAAAAGATGATGTCGAGCTTACAGGTAAAAACTATGCGAAAGAAGATTGAATTTCAGCGTGATAATTTGACAATACGCGGGCATGTTTGGGGGCAGCAGAATCATTTGCAGCATGCAGTCATTCTCAGCCATGGGTTTATGGCAAATGAGCGGATGTGCCGGCAATATGCGAAGCTTCTTGCGGATATGGGCTTTCTTGCCGTAACATTTGATTTTTGCGGTGGCAGTATTATCGGAAAAAGCGACGGCCGAAGTCAGGACATGACTGTTTTGACGGAGAAAGCTGATCTTTTGGCTGTAACAGAAGGGGTGAAATCGAAGTTTTCTCCTAAAAGTATCACGCTTCTGGGATGCAGTCAGGGAGGCTTTGTATCCGGCTTACTGGCTGCCCAGCTTGGAACAGAAATAGACAGGTTAATCATGTTCTATCCGGCAGTATGCATACCGGATGATGCACGTAAGGGTAAAATGATGTTTTTTACGTTTGATCCTGACAACATCCCGGAAGTTCTCGGGCGGTTTCCAATGAAGCTGGGTGGGGATTATGCCAGAACTGTGATCCATATGGATCCTTATGAAAAGATGAAAGGGTACAACGGACCTGTATTGTTAATACATGGAACAGCAGATCAGATTGTGGATATCAGCTATGCCCGGAAGCTGAAAAACATTTATCCAAACATTCGGTACGAAGAAATAGATGGCGGGGGTCATATGTTCAAAGGAGAGGCTGACAAGAAGGCCTGCCGCATTCTGTGTGATTTCATGAATGCAGCAGCAGTTTCGACTTAACATATCTTTATGGCTTTCTTTTTTCCAGGCTCTTATTAATATAAATAAGGCGAGTCATTATGAACTCGCCTTTAAAATCGGTTTTAGTAGATATTTTTGAATTTCCTTATAGAGAGGCTTATTGTCAAGTGACTGTATAGTAATCACAAGCTGATGACTTGGGACTACCACAATAAACTGTCCGTAATTACCCTCAGCTCTAAAGCAGTTGTACTCTTCATCAATCCAGAAATAATATCCGTAATTTTGAATATATGGTTTTACAGCTTTTTCCAAATACCATTCCGGAACAACTTGTTTATTATTCCATAATCCTTTATTCAAGATCAAAAGGCCGATCTTTGACATTTCATCAATGGTCATAAAGAAAGAATTGGCAGCTGCCGTATGTCCCATCGGGCAGCTTAGCCAGTCAATGTTGTTGATACCTAAAGGTTCATATAACTTATCATGAACATACTGTCCTAACGTCATTCCTGATGTCTTTTCCAGGATACATCCTAAAATATAGGTATTGAAATTGGAATATTGAAAATGGGTACCCGGTATATGCGGGAATTTCTGTTTGAAAAAGTAGCGTACCCAATCCCTTTCTGTATATCGTTTCGAATCATCCATAAAAAATAAAGGCTTATCCAGACCGCTGGTCATGGTCAAAAGATGTTCAATTGTGATCATGGATACATAAGGGTCCACGTCAAAATCCAAATCAAAATAATCTAAGATATAATCATCCAAATGAAATAAACCTTCTTCTAAGGCGATTCCCACTGCTAATGAAGTAATCGTCTTAGATACCGAATATGTGTTGAGCCGTGTCTTTTTCTTTAAGCGGGAATATTCTTCCACCAATGTACCATTCTGCAGTGTTTGGGCATAGTTAATCACAATACCGCGATCCTGCATTCTTTGGATAAAGTCTTTCAATACTGTACCCTGTTTGACTGGATCTTTTTCCATAATACCTCTTAAATGATCGTAAACCAGTTTTGTGGTGGAACAGTCATCAAGAGCCCGATGGGAAATATTAGAGATATTAAAATATTCTTTCAGAGTCTCTAATTTATTGTTTGGAGTAGGAAGGTTGGCGTGGCGGGCAAACCATACGGTATCCATATAATCGTTTTCAATGTCCATCTTTAAATTGCCGGCCAGAACATTTAAATCAAATGTTGTATTGTGGCCTAAGATAATATCATCTGAGATAAAGTCGATGATTTCATCCCTTACATCCTCCATATCGGGAGCATCTGTCAGCATATCATCACGGATACCGGTTAATTTAACTACAAAGGGATTGATTTTTTGATGGGGATTAATAAACGTTCGATACTCATCCACTATTTGATAATCCCGCACTCGGATCAAACCGATTTCGGTCATTCGATCATAGCGATAGCCTTTTCCTGTTGTTTCGGTATCACATACTACATAATCACTTTGAAATTTATGCAGGAGTTTTCCTTTCTTTTTATATTCTTCCATGAAACCGTTATTCCTTTCATATGTTCTGTAATCATTATTTTAGATGAATATGATAGAAACTCCAAATGATTAAAAGCCGGTATACGAATTAGGTATACACGCTATGAAGTTTAAGTATTGTTCATGAAAGATTCTATTATGATAGGATAATCATGGAAAAGAGGAGAGAATATGGACGATACCGGTAAAATGGATTTATTACATGGTCCATTACTAAAAAAGATCATCTTATTTGCGATTCCGATTGCGATTGGAAGTGTTCTGCAGCAGCTTTTCAACATGGTTGATACGGCTGTGGTAGGCCATTTTGCCAGCTCCGAGGCTTTGGCGGCTGTTGGGGCCAACGCTCCGGTAGTTTCTTTATTTGTGAATTTTTTTGTAGGATTATCGGCCGGAAGCAGTGTGCTTGTTGCGAGTTATATCGGCAGCAAAAGAAATGAGCGCTTAAGCTATGCGGTACATACCTCGATCATGGTATCAATCATCAGCGGTCTTTTCTTAGCAGTGCTGGTTCAATTTGTCGCAAAGCCTTTGTTAATATTAATGTCAATTCCTGAAAATATTCTCGATTTAGGTGTTTTATATCTTCGTATCTATGCCTTAGGCATGCCATTCATTCTTCTTTATAATTTTGGCTCAGCAGTTCTCCGGAGTGCCGGTGATTCAAAACGTCCTGTTTATTCTCTTGTGATAGCCGGTGTAATCAATGCCGTATTAAATCTAATTTTGGTGGTAGGTTTTCAAAGAAGTGTGGATGGGGTTGCGATCGCAACTGTTGTATCCAATATTGCAGCTTCCGGTATGGTGCTTCATTTTTTGATGAAAGAAGAAGGGGAACTGAGATTTTCTTTTGGAAAGCTTGGTGTTTCAATACCGGAATTGCGATTAATTTTAAAGGTCGGACTTCCTGCCGGATTACAGGGGACGGTTTTCTCTTTATCGAATGTCATCATTCAATCCGCCGTGAATACCTTTGGCTCATATGCGGTTGCCGGTTCTTCCGTAGGTTCTAATTTTGCCTTTATCGGATACTTTGTGGTTAATGGTTTTTCTCAGGTGGCCGTTACCTTTGTCGGACAGAATTATGGCGCTAAACAGTTAGAGAGATGTCATGATATATGGAAGATTTCTTTATCCAGCGGCATGCTGGTGGCTGCCATTGTTGATTTGACCTTTGTGTTATTCAGATATCCTTTAATTCATATTTTCACATCGGATCCTGAAGTTATTAAATATGCTTCCTTACGAATTGTATATGTATTAACAATCCATTGGCTGATCGCAACCTATGAGATTACAGGCTCCTGTTTAAGAGGGTATGGATATTCATTGACCCCTGCATTGCTTACGGTATTTGGAACCTGTTTTGTAAGAATCGCATGGGTGGCTTATGTGAATCATTACTATCATGACTTTAAGCTGCTGTTGATGGTTTATCCAATATCCTGGGTAATTACCGGAACTCTTGTGATTTGCGCCTATTTTATCGTACTTCGGAAAATAAGATTGGAAAATGCTGAATAAGAATTGATAATGAAATGCATTATCAGAAAGAATTAATCATGTTCTTTTTGATATGTTACACTTTATCTGGAAAGAGGAGAGGTTATGGATGATACGAATAAGATGGATTTATTGAACGGTCCCTTACTGAAAAAGATTATTGTATTTGCGATTCCGATTGCGATTGGAAGTGTATTACAGCAGCTGTTTAATATGGTCGATACGGCTGTTGTCGGTCGTTTTGCGAGTTCGGAGGCTTTAGCTGCCGTTGGTGCCAACGGTCCTGTAGTCTCATTATTTGTGAATTTCTTTGTGGGGTTATCTGCCGGAAGTTCTGTACTTGTGGCCGGATATATCGGAAGCGGACGGAAAGACCGTCTTAGTAATGCGGTGCATACTTCCGTTACCGTATCTTTGATCTGTGGTATCTTTCTTGCGATATTGGTTCAATTTGTCGGAAAACCATTACTTGTATTAATGTCCATTCCGGAAAATATCATGGACTTAGGTGTTCTGTATCTTAGAATCTATGCCTTAGGAATGCCGTTTATTTTGCTTTATAATTTTGGCTCTGCGATCTTGCGAAGCGTTGGGGACTCCAAACGTCCCGTATATTCATTAGTAATTGCCGGTGTGATCAATGCGGTATTGAACTTGATCTTAGTTGTCGGATTTAAAAGAAGCGTGGATGGTGTTGCGATCGCAACCGTAGTATCGAATATTGTCGCTTCCGGTATGGTTCTTCGCTTTTTGATGAAGGAAAAAGGAGAGCTGCAATTCTCCTTTAAAAAATTGGGGATAGCCGGCCAGGAACTTCGTCAAATCTTAAAAGTGGGTGTTCCGGCAGGACTTCAGGGAACGGTATTCTCCTTGTCGAATGTAGTGATTCAATCAGCACTCAATACCTTTGGATCAGCGGTTGTTGCCGGCTCTTCTGTGGCAGCCAACTTTGAGATTATTGGATTCTTTGTGGTCAACGGATTCTCTCAGGCCGCTGTTACCTTTGTGGGACAGAATTATGGCGCAAAACAGCTGGATCGCTGTCACGATATCTGGAAGATATCACTGGCGTGCGGCTTGACCTTTGCGGCAGTAATCGACTTTACCTTTGTGTTCTGTCGTATTCCTTTGATTCATTTATTTACATCCGATCCGCAGGTTGTGGAATATGCATCTATGCGTGCTACGCATGTATTAATTGTCCATTGGTTGATCGCAACCTATGAAATTACCGGTTCCTGCTTAAGAGGATATGGGTATTCTTTGACGCCTGCCTTACTTACGGTATTTGGAACCTGTATCGTTCGAATCGGATGGGTTACTATTGTGAACCGCTATTACCATGACTTTTTGATGGTGTTGATGGTGTATCCGATTTCCTGGGTTATTACCGGTATTCTTGTGATCGGTGCTTATTTTGTGATTGTACGTAAAATCCGCAGAGAGGAAAGTATAGCTTAATATGAATCTTATCGTAATTGTGAACGCCATGCTGGAATTATTTATCATGATGGGCATCGGCTATATCTTGATGAAGAAACAATGGATTGATGATGCCTTTACTTCAAAATTGAATTTTATGGTGTTAAATGTCACAACACCGTTCTTGATTTTAAATTCGGTATATTCACAGAAACCGGATGATAAATCGATTGTATTTCTATTGATTGGGATTGG
>CACYBS010000048.1 GCA_902772725.1 Erysipelothrix rhusiopathiae | reverse complement strand
TGTCTTTAAGACCCAGTTCATCCGCCGATAAGCTCAAGAGCTGGTATAAATCAAACATAAAAAAACGGCTTGGTAAAAAGAAGATTGTATCTATTACTCTGACTGATTTAGAAAAATTGGCGAAAGAAATGTTAGCGAAAGATTACAGTATTAACTACATCAACAAGATGACTTCCAACATCAAGACAATTCTAAACTATGGCGTATCTCATGGATATCTGGATAAAAATCCGATAGCTGGATACAAACCATTGAAGAAGGTAAAGACCAGCAACGAAATCAAATACTGGACACCAAGAGAATTTAAAATGGTGATTGAATCAATCGATGATTGCTATAAAGGCAGAAATACAGATCTTGAGTATATAAGACTGATGTTGATGTTTGGATACCTGACGGGAGCTCGTAAAGGTGAATTAAGAGCTTTAAAATGGCAAGACATGGAATTATACTCCGATAGAGGAATTGTCCATTTTGACTGGCATATCAACGAAAAGAATGAACGCATTCGAGGCAGAAAAAATGGTGATGGGTATGCTCTCCATCTTGATGCAGCTACACTGGCTGTAGCCAAGCAAATCAAAGCGCACTTTTCTAAATATGAATCATTCGATCCAAAAGGTTATGTATTTCCGTCCCTCATGAAAGGCTTTGACCAGCCGATTGGTGGACATACACCAACTCGCTGGGTGCAGGAACTGGCAGAACACAATGGTCTGCCAAACATTACGTTTCATGGTTTAAGACATTCTCTTGTATGTTATCTGGCCACTGAAGTAAAACTGACACCATACGAGGTAGCTGATCGAATCGGTGATACAGTTCAGGTTGTAATGCAGCACTACTACCAATTCTTTCAGGAAAGTCGGATTGAGGTAGCGAATACAATCAGTAAACATCAAAATCAATATTTTGATGATCTAATCAATAAAAATGAAAAGAAAGCAGAGGATGAAGCATAGATGATGGTTTACGCAAGATATTCCCCATACAACAGTAAAGTTCAGGCAGTATATGATGCTCTGGATAAAATTTATAAAAGCATGGGCATTGACTATGAAATTCGAATACAGGACAGTAAGAATTATGACTGCAAGCTGATAACCATCATTTATGATACAGCTGACGTGATGAATTTCATAGAAAGCTGTGTGTCGAATGGCTTAGGTCGAAAACCTGCGCCTTTACCAAGCCGTGATGAATTATTGAAAGAATTAGACCAGGGCATGACAAAAATGGAACTCGCCGCAAAATACGGAGTTTCCAGACCTACATTGTATAAGCGGCTCAAATCGGACAAGAAGAAGTGATTCTTCTTGTCTTGCTTTTTAGCAAATCAGCGTTAGCTGCACCTGCCCTGTCCGTGGCAATACGGACTGCTCTCCGCAAAGGAGCGGTCGTTAGGCAGAGCCTGACAGCTCGCCCTGTCTGTGGCGAAACAGACTGCTCTCTGCAGAAGAGTCCTCGAAGAGCACAAGTATTTTGTTGCGTAGTGACAAAATGACACTTGTGTTCCTTTTTGGAAAAGGAACAAAACATATCATTCCTTCTACATTATCACAATATGTAAATAAAAATTTCTTTACAGATAAATCATGTTCTGGTAACTAGTGTCAATCAATATTTCTTTGTAACAGATTATTAGAACCACATCTATGTTAATTTAAGTTATTTTACAGAAAGAAGGTGTTAAATAAATGACAGCATATTCTATTTCATTGACTATCGGAGATGGTAACATCGGGCATAACTCCAATTCCAAACGCCGTGAGCGATTAGCAAATGTGGATGCAGAGCGAACAAAAGAAAATGTTACAATCGTTCATAATCCTATACGAAAAGCATATCATGAGCTGTTTGATGAAGCAGTAGACCAATACAACAAATCTCAAAAACGAGCTGAAAGACGTATTTCTGACTACTACAGCAAGATATATAATTCAAAAAAAGAGAAACCATTTTACGAATTTGTAATACAGATTGGCAATATGGATAACCATCCAAATATGAATGTTACTAATGAAATCTATACTGAATTTGTAAAGCAGATACAATTGAAGTATCCACAGATATATGTATTCGGTGCATATATCCACAATGATGAGGCGTCTCCCCATTTGCATCTGGATTATATTCCCTTTGCATATTATGAAAAAGGTCTAAATAAACGTGTTTCCCTGTCTAAATCAATGTCACAAATGGGTTATTCATTTAATGAAGGCAGTGGTAGAAGCAAAGGACTATATAAGGCATTTAGAGCGAATCTACTTAATGATTTAGAACAGATATGCATGCAACATGATATTCAGCGAGAAAACATGCATAATACAGAAAAACATGAAGCTAATGTACAGCTGTTTAAACAGCGAGCATCCCTAAAAAGAGAAGTGAACGAACTGACTACTGAAAAACAAACCATATCAAGATCAGTAGCCGATTCTCAAAGTGAATTAGCTGATATCAACCGGGATATAGAAAATAAGATGCAGCAACTGGATTCTTTGGAAAATTCTATTGTTAACAATCCAATTATTCAGCTTACAAATGATAAAGAGATACTTGAAATATTGGACCAAGCTAAGCGAGATATAGATAATAATAACAATTTTTACTCTCGTATTGATTCTAGAGAAATAAACAAAGCGATACCAAAATTTGATGACAGCTGGTTATCTAAAAACGTTGAATATATTCCCCCAAAAACAGATATTTTTGGACATGTAAAAGTAGACGGATATTATAAAATCGACCCAAAAGAATGGGAACAAAAACAAATACACTTCAATCGGAATAAAGATGCCTTCAATCAGTTGAAAAACATGTACTCGTATATCCGTGCTAAATTTAAAGAACTGTTAGCAAATCTAAGAGATATTAATAGTGCCAACTACCAAAGATTAAGTTCTATTAACAGCGCCC
>CACYBS010000047.1 GCA_902772725.1 Erysipelothrix rhusiopathiae | reverse complement strand
ATCGGGCATAATAATTTAAGCCCAGAAAATCTACGGTATTTTCCTTGATGATTTGTAAATCAAAATCGTTGATAAAGGAAAGATCAAATTGTTTATCTTTTAAATCTTCGATTAGATCTGCAGGGAATTCACCTAATACAGCCGTATCCAAAACCCAGTTATTGGCATAGTTGTCCGCGTATCGCATTGCCTTTTTTGTTGCCGGTGAATCATCAATTCCATCAACCGGTCCAAAGCTGTGCACAATTCCGATCTTTCCTGTAAGTCTAAGCTCTTTAAACTTTTTTACGGCCATGGCACTTGCCAACATGACATGATAGGCAGCCTGGATCAGCTTCTGTCCATCTTGAAGTCCCGGTGGATAATTTCCAATTAAATATCCATTTGTCACAAACCATTTTGGCTCATTAAAGGTTGTCCAATAGGTTACCTTATCGCCATATTCTTTGAAACAGATTTGGGCATACTTTTCAAAAGCTATACAGGTATTGCGGTTTAGCCATCCACCTTCATCTTCTAAATACTGCGGAAGATCCCAATGGTATAAAGTCACAAAAGGTTCTATTCCATTTTCTTTGCAGCAATCGATCATCTCATGATAGAAATGAATTCCTTTGGGATTGATATTTCCGTTTTCATCTAGAATTCTTGGCCATGCGATCGAAAAGCGGTAAGCGTTCTGTCCGCCGTCTTTCATCATTTTGATATCTTCTTTAAAGTGATGGTAATGGTCGCTGGCAATATCCCCATTTTCGTAATTGTTTTCATGAAGATATTTATCCCAAATAGATTCAATTCTTCCATCGATATTATAAGCTCCTTCACATTGGTAGGAAGCACTGGCAGATCCCCATAAAAATGTCATATTTATCACCCGATTTTATGATACTCCTTTTTGAGAGCAATCGTACTGTATTTTTAAGGAGGGTATGTTATAATTGCCGAGTATTATTTGATGATTATAAATTGTCTTTATGATATTTATAGGTATATGGCAGCTGGCATATACCGGAAACAGAAAACAGCTAGAAAGAATTACCCCATTGAAAGCTTTAATCTTTATCGAATTAGACGGAACGGTCAATCCGGGTGTTTATTTTCAAACATATGAAGTCGATTGGAAGTTAAATAAAACACTCGCAAAACAGTTCAATGATCCCCTTATAAAAGATATTAATTTCTTCTTTGTGAATCGGGCATGGCATGCCTTTAATCAGAAATCTGCGGATTATTTAAAAGATTTATGTGAGAAATACGATGCGAAAATCGTCGTGAATTTTTCATGGTGTATGCTGGATACTGCCCATATCAAATCTTTATTAAGGTTTGTAGATCTACAGGATTATGTATTAGACGAGGAAGTAAAGGGCAAAAGCCCTGTTCAGATGATTCATGAATGCCTTGCTAAATACAATATAGATAACTATCTTGTTCTCACAAGGGAATTTCATATTACGCATATGTTTAAAAATAATTCAATTCAGACATTTAAACTTTTTACTAAAGAAGACTATAATAAAGCTGTCGAGATATTAGAAAGAGAGGCATAATATGCTTGATGTATTGTTATGCTGCCTGGGTGGATTCTCTTCCAGTGCACTTGTCGGAAACATGAAAAAAGAGATGGAAAAAAGAGGGATGACAGACCGCATCAATATCGATTTTTCACCGTTTGCGTATTCACCGAGAGTATTAAAGGAACATGAATACGATATTATCATCTGCTGCCCGCATTTGGCCCGTGATGCCAAGAAGTTTATTGCGGATAATAATATCAAGTGTCCGGTATATGTTCTTCCTCCTCAGATGTATGGAGTTTTAGATCCTGAGGAAATTGAAAAAGATTGTCTGGATGTTATGGAAATATATGAAAGTGACAAAACCAATCCCGTACATTTTCCGGGTGAAGCTAATATTTACCAGGTAAAACGCAGGGTTGCTTACTACAACCAGCCGGGAAAAAAGAAATAGAATTGAGGTATAAAAATGGATCTTGAAAATGTGACTATCCGACCTATGGAAATTGAAGACTATGATCAGGTACGCAAGTTATGGATGTCTATAGGTCGATTGGGAATTCGCAGTATTGATGATTCCAGAGAAGAGGTAGCCCGCTTTATTCAGCGAAATCCCACTACAAGTGTAGTTGCACTTATGGATGGAAAGATTGTCGGTACAATACTTTGCGGAAGCGATGGCAGACAGGGTGCTTTATATCATGTCTGTGTACAAAAAAAATACCGCCGCAAGGGAATTGGACATGCGATGGTTGTATACTGCATGAATGCCTTAAATGAGCAGCATATCAATAAGGTCACTTTGATTGCGTTTAAAGGCAATGATGTCGGTAATGCCTTCTGGAATAAGATTGGATGGACACATCGACAGGATATTAACTACTATGAGTTTATTTTGAATGATGAAAATATCACATTATTTAATGAAGCAGAGGAACAGGATTAATCCCAATGTCATTCAGTTAAGAGTGAGGACATATCAAGGTAATCACAGAAATTGTGGTTGCCTTTTTTTTGATAAAAAATCGTAATTTGCACAGTGGTGTTATATAACGCTTTATTTATTTTGTTTTTTGCACATGACATCTCGGAATTTCACTCTTT
>CACYBS010000046.1 GCA_902772725.1 Erysipelothrix rhusiopathiae | reverse complement strand
TACTATGCTGTCGGGATATTTTCCGGACAATTCAATATATCCGTTTAAAATATTCGATGTTTTCATTTCGTCCCCTAAGGCATCGTCTTCCACTAAACGTACTAATTTAGGACAGGGAACCTTGGTAATTTCATGGTCAGCGGCAAAGCGCTCCATCAAATCCGCAAACTTTTTCTCCTTCAGAGTAAAATCGGTTGCCCATACGGCAATCTTTTGATGTTCTCCGCGTTCACAAGCCGGTTTTAAGGCCGGTTCCATTCCGATAATATCGATATCATAGCGGTCTCTTAAATCCTGAATGCAGGCACTGGTTGCCGTATTACAGGCTACGACAATGGCTTTGCAGCCACAGTTTACCAGATCATCACAGATCGCAAAACATCTTTCTTTGATTTCATCTCTTGTCTTTGTTCCATAGGGATTATTTTTCGAATCCCCGATAAAGATCAGGTCTTCGTTTGGCATCATTTTGTGAATTTGATACAACACACTGACTCCACCCATACCGGAGTCAAATACGCCGACAGGTCCACTTTTTTTGGCACTCATCAAATCACTCCTCACTAGAAACGATTATAACACAATCGGGCATAAGAAAAGAATCGGTAAGCCACCGATTCTAGTCTTCCGCATGAATTCCTTTACCCATTCGTTTCTCTTATTCTTTACGAATGCTTACATCTTCACCCATTTAGGATGTCTTCTTTGTTTTAAAAATTATTCCCCGGAATTCTAACGGTGTATATGTAACATAGTACCCATCTATGTTAGCGTACTTTTATTTTAATACATAATGCGAAATGTACCGAAAGACTGTCTTAATCGGTCGTTTTCATGGCATTATCGGTTCGTAACAGGCTTTCTTTCCGCTTTTAAGTTACCTTCCTTCATGGCTCTTCGATCTAATTCCGCTTCAATATCTTCCGGAGTGATGCCTTTTTCAACCATCAACACCGTAATATGATACGCTAAATCGCAGATTTCACCGACGAGTTCTTCTTTGGATTGTGAAAGGGAGGCAACTACAACTTCGGTAGCCTCTTCACCGACCTTTTTTAAGATTTTCTCAAGTCCCTTATCATAAAGATAGTTGGTATAACTTCCCTGTCTGGGGTTTTCTTTTCTGTCCAGGGCTGTTTCGTATTCTCTTTCTAAAGCTTTCATAGAATTTCTTCTCCTTCCAGCGTACGGTAGAAGCAGCTGTATTTTCCGGTATGGCAGGCTGCTCCATCCTGTTCTACCTCAATTAAAAGTGTATCTTCATCACAATCAATCAGAATATTTTTAACATGTTGATAATGACCGCTGGTCTCGCCTTTTTTCCATAATTCCTGACGGGAGCGTGACCAATAAGTCGCTAGTCCGCTTCTTAAGGTTTCTTCCAGGCTTTCCTTGTTCATATAGCCTAACATCAACACCTGATGGGTATGAACATCCTGTACAATGCAGGGTACTAAGCCATTGCCTTTTTCAAAATCTACTTTGATCATATGCGCACCGGAATTCCTTTCTGATCCAGATACTCCTTTACTTCGGATACCGTTAATTCACCATAGTGGAATAAAGATGCCGCTAAAGCAGCTTCGGATACATCCTTTTCAAAGACCTCGGCAAAATGCTCTAAAGAGCCGCATCCCCCGGATGCGATCACAGGAACACTTACGCGATCGTGAACAGCTTTTAACATCTCTACATCAAAGCCCTGTTTACAGCCATCGGTATCCATGCTGGTAAGAAGGATTTCACCGGCTCCAAGAGCTACACCCTTATCAACCCATTCTAAAAGATCCATACCGGTATCAATTCGCCCACCGTTGATATATACATTCCATCCGGAGCCATCTTCTCTTTTTTTGGCATCGACCGCCAATACGATACATTGACAGCCAAACATATCGGCTCCTTCTTTTAAAATGTTGGGATTTTTTACCGCAGCGCTGTTTAAGGATACTTTATCAGCACCTGCCAACAACATACGCCGGATATCTTCAATTGTGCGGATGCCCCCTCCTACCGTAAATGGCATAAAGATTTCTTTGGCAACCTTTTCTACTACATCCACCATCGTATCACGATGTTCATGAGATGCCGTAATATCTAAAAATACGAGTTCATCGGCTCCCTGCTCATAGTATTCACGTGCCAATTCCACCGGATCTCCGACTTCCTTTAAGCCTACAAAGTTAATTCCTTTGACAACTCGGCCTTCTTTTACATCAAGACACGGGATAATTCTTTTTGTATACATACTTAATCCTCACAAAGCTTTATCGCTTCTGTTAAAGACAGGGTCTTGGCATACATTGCCTTACCGGTAATCGCTGCGTAAAGATCCAGATCCTTCAACTGACGGATATGTTCAATATCACGGATGCCGCCCGATGCAGTAATATCCAAAGAACAGCTCTCTTTCAACTGCTTCAACATATCCAAATTCGGACCGGCAAGCGTACCGTCTTTTGAAATATCGGTAAAGATGATAGTCTTAACACCTAATGATTCCATATCACGGGCAAAATCCAGATAATAATATTCACTGTCTTCCAGCCATCCAGACCCACATACATAACCATTCTTACAATCCAAACCTACCGCAATCTTGTCCCCGTATTTATCCAGTGCAGCCTGTAACAGTTCGCGGTCACGAATCGCAGAGGTTCCTAAAATAACGCGGGATACACCGTGTTCCAGATAATATTCGATATCCTCCATAGAGCGGATACCTCCGCCTACCTCTACAGGAACGGATACTGTTCTGGCAACATCGCAGATTACTTCATGATTGATGCGTTTTCCGGCCTTGGCACCATCTAAATCAACAAGATGAATATATCCTGCCCCGGCACTTTCAAATTCTTTGGCAATATCAAGGATGCTGGTACCGACAACCTCTTTTTTTCCATAATCGCCCTGGTACAGACGTACCGGAGCTCCATCAATTATATCTATGGCAGGTATGATAATCATTTGAATTCCTCCACAAAATACTTTAATATCGCAAGACCATCCTTTGCGCTCTTTTCCGGATGGAATTGGGCACCCAGAACATTTTCATGTCCCACAAGACCCGGAATTTTTTCCATTCCGTAACAGGAATAACCGATTAAATCTTCCGGGTTATAGTCCTGGGCATAATATGAATGATCATAATACACAAACGGACGAGCCGATAAATGTGCATATACGGGATGTTCTTTTTCTTTTTCCAACAGGTTCCAGCCAATATGCGGAATACGGATATTAGGATCCTGCATGCGTATGACCTGTCCCTTTAAAAAGCCAAAGCCTTCACAATACCCGTTTTCCATGCTGGATTCAAAGATAGCCTGCATACCTAAACAGATACCTAAAAACGGTTTCTTTTGATCGGATACTTCGCTTTTTAAAACATCATATAAGTCGGTTTCTTTTAAGTTTTTCATACAGTCTTGAAAAGCACCGACTCCCGGTAAAATAATCTTATCTGCCTTTTGGATCACTTCTTTATCGGATGTGATTACACATTCAGCACCAATCTTTTTTAACGCATTTTCTACGCTGTGCAGATTACCCATGCCATAATCTATGATCGCAATCATCCTTCAAGCACTCCTTTGGAAGACGGAATTTCGGTTCCGGTAATCTTTACGGCCTCTTTTAAAGCACGGCCTAAAGCCTTAAAGATCGCTTCCACCATATGATGGTTATTGGTTCCGTATAATACATTGACATGTAATGTCAAACCGGCCTGAACTGCTAAGGCTCGAAGGAATTCTTCGGTCATTTCACAGGAATAATCACCGATTTTTTCACGGGTCAATTCGCATTGATACACAAGATATGGGCGTCCGCTGATATCTAATGTCACATTACATAATGTCTCATCCATCGGCATCATAAAGTTTCCGTAACGGTTGATTCCTTTACGGTCTCCTAAAGCTTCACGAAGACAATTCCCTAATAGGATTCCGATATCTTCGATCGTATGATGATCATCGACATTGAGATCCCCATTTGCCTGCACATCCAAATCAAATCCGGAATGAAACGCAAATAAGGTCAACATATGATCAAAGAAACCGATTCCTGTTTCAATATTGGATTTTCCGGTTCCATCTAGATTTAATGAAATGGAGATGGAAGTTTCTTTTGTCTCTCTTGATTTAGATACAGAACGCATTATGAGACCTCCTTTTCATATTGGTCAAATATCTGTTCCACCAATTGAATCTCTTCTTCCGATCCAACCGTAATACGGCAATAATCCTTACCTGTATAGGTGCGGATGGTAATATTATTTTCATTAAACTTTTTCAAAAGTGCGTCCAAATCTTTAGCACGAACTCTGATAAAGTTACCCTGGGAAGGATCTAAATAAATATTTTTATAGGACTTCTTTAATAACTCATCTCTTCTTAACCGCGTATTTTCTACTTCTTTCTGGAAATAAGCAGCATGTTTCAAAACGATACAGCCAATCTTTTGCGATACGCTGTTAACAGAATATGTTACATGTAACGGTTTAATTTTATCCATATTTTCCTTACTTGAGATTAAAAAACCAAGACGGACACCGGCCAAACTATACGCTTTGGAAAGTGTTCTTGTCACATATAAGTTTGGACATGTGTCAATTAAATCCAAGGCACTTTCGTACGCAAATTCCACATAGGCCTCATCCATCACAACAGCGCATTCCGGTAAGCTTTCGCAAAGCTTTTTGATCTTTGCGTTATCGACAAAATGACCGGATGGATTGTTAGGATTGGAGAAAAGCACCAGTGCCGCGTCATTTTCTTTGGCAAAGGAAATAAAACCATCTAAGTCGAAATCCCCTTTTTGGTCGGTATCGTATTTGAGAAGCTTAGCTCCATAACTGGAACAATAGTAATCATACATTCCAAAGTCCGGAGACAAGGTAACACCAGTTTTCCCACCTTTTAAGAAAGTCGAAATTACCAGGGCTAACATCGCATCGGACCCGTTACCGGCTAAAAGTTTGTCGGGACTTAGATTCATAACTTTTCCATATGCCTCTAAAAGCTCGGTGCATTCATCATCCGGATAGCGGTTAAAGGCAATGGAAGGAATCGCTTCCTGAATCTCCTTTAAAATTTCATCTTTTAAATTGGATGAACATTCATTGGCATTTAATAAGATACCCGATTGTTTGTGGGCTGTATAAATTACATCACTCATTTTGATTCCATCCTAACTTTTGCCGCATTGGCATGACCTTGAAGATTTTCTTCTTCGGCCATCTTTTGAATCATATTTCCATATTCCATTAGAGCTTCCTTTGTGTAGTGTAAGAAGCTGGATTTCTTGATAAAGCTGTCAACACCTAAGGCGCTGGAGAAGCGGGCTGTACCGCTGGTCGGCAATACGTGGTTACATCCGCCAAAGTAATCTCCGATACTTTCGCAGGTATAATAACCTAAGAATACCGAACCGGCATTGGTCACCTGACCTAAGTATTTCATCGGATCTTCTACCATGAGTTCCAAGTGTTCCGGAGCAATCGAGTTGGAGAATTCAACGCATTCTTCCAGTGTATCGCAAAGAATTGCCTTTCCGTAGTTTGCCAGCGACTGTTCTACAATCGCGCGTTTTGGAAGCACAGCAGATTGTTTAGCTAACTCATCATTAACCGCATTTAATACATCTTTATCGGTTGTCAGTAAAATCGGACTTGCCATCGGGTCGTGTTCAGCCTGACTGAGAAGATCAGCTGCCACATATTCCGGATTGGCGTTTTTGTCGGCAATAACTAAGATTTCACTTGGTCCGGCGATCATATCGATATCTACCTTACCAAACACAAGTTTCTTTGCGGCAGCCACAAAGATATTACCCGGGCCGACAATCTTATCCACAGATGGAATCGATTCCGTTCCATAGGCAAGAGCAGCCACAGCCTGGGCTCCACCAATCTTATAGATTTCATCAACGCCGGCGATTTTAGCGGCATAGGCAATATTTGGGTTAATGGTTCCTTCTTTGGAAGGAGGTGTTACCATCACAATTCGCTTTACACCGGCCACTTTGGCAGGAATGGTATTCATTAATACGGAACTTGGATATTGTGCTCTTCCGCCCGGTACATAGATACCGACAGAAGCTAAAGGAAGTACTCTCTGTCCTAAGAAAATACCCATTTCCTTGGTTAAAATATAACCGTTCTGTTTCTGTGCTCTATGATAGAATTCAATATTCTTTTTAGCCTCATCCATCGCTTTACAGAAATCCGGATCGCATTGCCCAATGGCATCTTCAATTTCCTTTTCACTCACGCGGAAATCATCCATTTTAATACCATCAAATTTAAAAGTATATTCCTTACATGCTTCATCCCCTCTTACGCGAACATCGGCAATAATATTGGATGCAGCTAAAAGTACATCGTTGGATATTTCCGTATTACGGCTTTCCAGATAGGAAATTAATTCTTCTTTATTCTGTTTATCAATTATTGTCAGCATTTTTCTCTACCACGCTTTCTAAATCTTTGATGAAACGCATAATTTCATCCCGCTTTAATTTGAACGCTGCCTTATTTACAATAACACGGGCAGATATGGAACATACATCATCCAGCACAACTAATCCGTTTTCCTTTAAGGTTGTACCTGTTTCCATAATATCCACGATGCCATCGCATAACCCTAAAATCGGAGCTAACTCCACAGAACCATCAATTTTAATAATTTCAACTTCCATACCGCGGCTCAAGAAATAATTGCGGGCAACGGTTGGATATTTTGTACCAATCTTAATATGACCTACTTTATTGAAAAGATCATTTTCAGGTAAAGAAGCTACGATAAATTTGCACTTTCCTACCTGAAGGTCCAGCATTTCATAATAATCACTGCCACCTTCAATCAAAGTATCCTTACCTACGACACCTACATCGGCAACACCGTGTTCTACATACGTAATACAGTCATTGGACTTTACCAAAAAGTAGCGGATATCTTTTTTTGTGTCAGGGAAAACTAAGGCTCTTCCTTTATTCTTTAAATTTTCCACGCCGTAATCCAGTGATTCTAAGATTTCTACTGTCTTTTTTTCTAAACGACCTTTGGTCAAGGCTACCGATAAACTCATATCGCTACCTCCTCAATTGTGATCTCTTCAGCCTGGTAAGGAACTGTTTCTACAATATGTTCCTTACGAAGCGCGGCTGCCTGTTTCATCGCTTCTAACTGCTTGGAAAGCGGATAATACAAACAAATCTTCTTCTTTGAAACAGGAGCTAATACATCTAATAGATAATCCAGCTTTACACTGAATCCGCAGGCAGGAACATCAAGTCCAAATAATGACAACAAACGATCATAACGGCCTCCGGAAATGACACTGGTTCCCACACCTTCTACAAAGCCTTCAAATATGATACCTGTATAGTAATCAAGATGCGGTACCTTACCCAGATCAAAGCTGAAATGCGAATAACCCAGTGCTTTTAATTGTTTATCCAGCTGTTTTAAACGGGAAATCACATCCACTAATTTCGGGCTGAAACTGATATTCTCTGCCTGGTCAAGACATTCTTCGGTTCCGTTTAATAACGGAAGCTGTAAAAAGAAACTTTTCTCAGATGGTTTTAAATTTAAAGATGATAGATATTCTTTTAATTCCACCATACTTTTATTATCAATCAAAGACGCCAGTACAGCGGATTGATCCTTATCTAAACTGGTTAAAGAAACCGCTGTTTTAAAGAAGTCAGAGTTTCCGATTTCCAGTGTATAGGTAGGACTGTTAAAAGATTCCATCGTATCTAATGCACACATCAAGACTTCCAAATCACTGTTCTCATCCAAACCGATCAATTCAACTCCGCAATCTGTTACTTCCGAGCGCTTGCCTCCAAAAGACTGGCGCACCTTATAAACATTGGAATTATAGTAGAACCTAAGCGGCATTGGCTCATCCTTAAACTTGGAAGCAGCTACCCTTGCGATCGGAACTGTCATATCCACACGTAAAGAAAGGATATTTCCTTCCGAATCAAAGAACTTATACATCTCCTGATCCTGCAGTTCGGTAAATGCCATTTGATAAGTCTGATAAAATTCAATCGAAGGTGTCACAATCTCACGATACCCATATTGTTGGAAGACTGTTTCAATTCGATTTCCAAGATCTCTTTTCTTATCTACTTCTTCGGGAATGATATCTCTCATTCCTAACGGAATTTGTATATGATTCATGATAACCCTCCCTAATAATAAAAAAACTTCCATCCAAAGGACGAAAGTATAAACTTACGTGGTTCCACCTTATTTTATTGATACCTCACGATATCAACCTCTTCGAGTACTAACATACTCTAGCCCTGTAACGGAGGCTTCCGGATAAAACTACTATGACTTCGCCCTACCAGCTCCGGGATGTGTTCATGTGGGTTTACTGTTTCCTTACACCGACCGGAAACTCTCTATAAGTAAAGGACCAAACTACTATTTCCCTTCATCGCTTCATATATGTATTTAGTATAGTTAAAATTATGAAAAAAATCAATAAAAATGAAAATGTTTTCAAAGCAAAAAAAACCTTTGATGAATTTTCATCAAAAGGTGTAATTATTAGTGAATTAATGCGGTAAATGTGAATTGAATCAGTTTCCAATCATCATTCTGGTTTTGGTAAACCTCAGTTACCATAAAGTGATGCGTAGTATCTTTTCCATCCAGCAGCAGCCCGTAGTCAACATCTGTCAACATAATAGCGGTATCACCAAACATATGGATCTCACGTTTATGGATATCAATATTGGTAGGATGGAAAATATCTTTTGTATAGTAATTGATTTCTTTATTTAAGTCTGCATTGGTTCCAATGTGAACAAAATGACAGTTAGGATCGGATACAGAACGCATCATTTCATCGCTTTGTTCCATCATACCGTTCCAGAACGTATCGGAAGCTTTAATAATTTTTTCTTTCATTGTATCTCTCCTTAATCATGAATATTTCTGCGGTTCAAGAATTGAACTAATTTTGGATCAAAATGATTGATGATTTCACTGTGATCCAGAGATTTAGCTGTAATAGCTGCCATTTCCTCATCCGTTAATGTGAAATCTAAAATATCTTTATTTTGAAGCATACGTTCCGGTTTTGTGCTTTTCGGTAAGATCGCAACACCTCTCTGTACATTCCAGCGAAGTACAACCTGCGCTGCCGACTTTCCGTATTTTGCACCGATAGCAGTCAGTTCAGGATCGGTAAAGATTCCGTGTTTTCCTTCGGCCAGCGGAGCCCAGGCTTCCGGCTGTATACCTAATTCTTTCATGGTTTCAAGGGCATCCGTTTGAGCAAAGAACGGATGAAGCTCTACCTGATTGACAGCCGGTTTAATTTCTACGTTCTCATAAAGATTCATTAAAACATTTGGGAAGAAGTTCGATACGCCGATGGCTTTTAACTTTCCTTCTTTATAAGCATCCTCCATAGCACGATAAGCAGAGAAATAATCTCCCATAGCCTGGTGAAGCAGATATAAATCCAGATAATCTAAACCAAGATTGTCTAAGGAAGTATCAATCGCTTTTTTGGCCATATCGTAGTTTTTCATATCCTGGACCCACATCTTTGAAGTGATAAATAACTGATCACGGGTAACTAAACCGGATTCAATGGCTTCCTTGATGGCTGCTCCTACTGCCTTTTCATTCATATAGGAAGCAGCGGTATCAAAGGATCGATAACCTGCCTTAATGGCATCTAAAACCACTCTTTTACATTCGTTTTCATCTGAGATTTGAAATACTCCAAATCCGATCATCGGCATCTTAGCACCGGTATTTAATGTTGCATATTCCATATTGTTGTTCTCCGTTTCTTCCTGTTTTCATACTACAATGTTCATTCAAAATAATAAAATGCCGAAAAGGAAAGGCAGTATACGTTTTACGCATACAAAAAGAACCGATCATTAATCGGTTCTAAGCTAAGCGTTTATAAATATGATTTCCTGTCATCTGAACAAGCTGTACAAGAACAATCAATACAACTGAGCAGACTACTAAATAATCAAATTGATATCTTTGATAACCAAAACGGATGGCAACATCACCAAGTCCGCCGGCACCGACAGATCCTGCCATGGCGGTATATCCAATCAAGTTGATGATCAACAGACAAACATCATTGATCATAGACGGAAATGCTTCCTTCAAGTAAACTCTGGTGATGATTTGGAAATTACTTGCACCAAAGGAGCGGGCTGCTTCAATGACACCCGGATCTACCGAACGTAAGGAAGATTCAAATACACGGGCCACAAATGGGATTGCTGATATTGTCAAAGGAACAATGGCAGCTGTTGATCCAATCGCCTTACCCACAATTAAACGGGTAAACGGAATTACCAATACCAGTAAAATGATAAACGGGAAACTTCTAAAGATATTTACAATCAAGCTTAAGGTTTCATATACCGGTTTATTTGGCTTTAAGCCATCATCAGCTGTTAATGTCAAAATAACGGCAGGAATAAATCCTAAAATAATCGATAAGATCGTTGAAAAGAAAACCATGTATAAGGTCTCTGTAGTCGCTTTAAATATAATATCAAACATACTATAGTACCTCCCATACAACTTCTTTTTCGGTTAGAT
>CACYBS010000045.1 GCA_902772725.1 Erysipelothrix rhusiopathiae | reverse complement strand
TATCGCCGATCGGCCCGCAGATGGACACATTGGAAAGAAAGATGCGTGTCTATAATCTGTTATTGGATAACCCGGATATCTCAACAGAAGAACTATGTGAAGAACTCCTGGTTCCTGAGACAACCATTAAAGATGATATCGGCGGCCTTCGTGATGGAATCCATGTATGTGACCAGCACTTGACCTTGAACAGCGGTAAGCTTCCAATCTTTTTAGCTGTGAATGAAAGAGAATTGAAAAATATTCTGGAAAATGTTAACCCAGAGATTGCCGAATCGATTCTTTTCCAGCAGACGGAATTTAGAAGAGAAGAAATTTTAAAACATCTGGAACCGAAAAAATCAGAGCAGTTAAGAACAATGTTAGAAAACAAAGAAATGAGTGGATCATGATCCACTCATTTCTATTTGTGCCATATTTTCAGTAAGATTTTGTATCAGCTTTCTGGTAAGTATTTTATCGGATTCGGAAAAACCGTTTAAAAGTTTCTTTTCCAAATTAGCTTTTATCTCATTCATCTCTTTGGCAGCAGATACAGCCTGATCGGATAAAACGATGTGAGTAAAGCGGTGATCGGATGTATCTTTATCAAAATAGATATAACCTTTCTGATGAAGGCGGTCGAGCGATTTGGAAAGATGGGCTTTGGAGATATGTTTGTTGTGACCGATTTGAGAAGCTGTATCACCATAGCGTCCATCCATCAGAATACTCAAAATTTCCAATTCAATAAATTTCAAATCATATTTTTTACAGATGGATTCAGTGTTCTTTTCAAGGCTTTTGCGAAGTCTGAAGCTGCACTCCATGATATTGGAGATTGTAATTTTATTCATTGAATTTCTTTCACCATAGCTGCGACTTTTTCCATAGTTTCAATGGTTGTGGCAAGTGCTTCCGGAGAGATTTCTTCCATGATCTTTTCCTTCATTCGCTCAATCCGCTTATTCTGGGCATTCATGCGGGAGCGGGCCACATCGGTAATTTCAACATATGTCATACGTCCGCTTTCATCTGTTTTCCATACAACATAGTTTTTATCCTGAAGATGGGTCACCGCTTTGGAAATCTCGGAAATAGGAACTTCCATCTCATTGGCCAGATTAACCAGATAAACGCGGTTTTGATCCGGATATTTTTGGCGGCAGATATCAATATATCTTAGCATCAAATAATCAGCGCGGTCGACAATCTTGAATAGTGATTCCGTACTGATTTTTTCCATCAGGAATAATTCAATATAGTTATTGGAAAGATTTAACATCTATTATCTCCTTTCTTCTCTAGGTACATATTGTTTATCGGTTGCCAGTGACATATATGCCGGACGGATGATCTTGTTGGCAGAAATCAATTCTTCAATACGGTGTGCACTCCATCCAACCATACGCGCAATCGCAAATAACGGGGTATATAATTCCACCGGGATATTCATCATGTTGTAGACAAAGCCGCTGTAGAAGTCGACGTTTGGACTTACGACCTTAAAGGTATTACGCTTTTTCATAATTAAACGCGGAGCCAGCTTCTCAATCTGGTTATACAGAAGTAAATCCATATTACGTCCCTTATCTTTGGCAAGAGCTTCGACGAATTGTTTTAAAATCAGCTCACGAGGGTCGGATAAGGTATAGATGGCATGTCCGATACCATAGATCAATCCTTTTCTATCAAAGTATTCTTTTTCTAAAATGCCATTTAAATATGCTTTAATTTCATCTTCATCATAATAATCATGAATATGGTTACGGATATCGTCCATCATCTGCATAACCTTGATGTTGGCACCACCGTGTTTTGGACCCTTTAATGAAGATAAAGCGGCAGCTGTAGCAGCATAGGTATCCGTTCCGGTTGATGTAACGACACGGATTGTGAATGTGGAGTTGTTACCACCGCCATGCTCCATATGTAACAGTAAGGCTACATCAAGTACATGAGCTTCCAATTCAGAAAAACGGCAGTCCGGTCTTAACATACGCAGAATGTTTTCGGCAATGGATAAATTTTCATCCGGACGATGGATATACATACTGTCATTATTTTCATAATGGTTATGAGCATGGTAGGCGTACATCGCCAGCATTGGAATTTCGGCAATTAAACGGATACATTGTGAAAGTACGTTGTCTACATCCAGATTGTCAAATTCATCATCATAAGATGAAAGTGTTAAGACACTTCGTGTCATCGAGTTCATGATATCTCTGGAAGATGCCTTCATGATGATATCACGGGTAAATCCATTCGGAAGTGTCATGGCAGCAGCTAATACCTTATGGAACTCCATTAACTGGGTTTCTGTCGGCAGCTTTCCGAAAAGTAACAGGTATGCGCCTTCTTCAAAGATAAAACGGCGGCCTAAAGAGCCTTGAACCAAATCTTTGATGTTGTAGCCGCGGTAAGTTAACTTACCATCCATCTGTACACGTTCACCGTTTTCCATCTTAAAGGAGTTAACTTCAGAGATATTGGTAAGACCGGTTAAAACACCGCGTCCTCTTTCATCACGTAATCCCTGTTTTACTCCATATTCCTGGAACAACATTTTATGAATCTGGTTTTCAGCAATACATACTGATCCCATTTTACTTGCATAATCATCAATGATATTCATATCTCACACCTCAATCTATTCAAAATAGTTTCCTATGAAACTATTGATTTTCATAATATTATTTTTTCGAATTTTTGTCAAGGTGAGGACCATTTCTTATATAATGAAATAAAGAAAAGGAGATATACAATGACACAACATTTTCCAAAGGATTTTTTATGGGGAGGCGCTACGGCAGCCAACCAGTTTGAAGGAGGATGGGATGAAGGTGGAAAAGGTTTATCAGTTCCGGATTGCACATCCTATAAATCCAATGTAATGAAGCTAAGTTATAAAGAACAGCATATGATTACCAGTAAAGATATTGAAGAAGCCATGGCAAGCAAGGATGTCAACAAATATCCGAAGCGTCATGGAGTAGACTTCTATCATCATTATCTGGAAGATTTAGATTTATTTGCTGAAATGGGGTTTAAGGTACTTCGCTTATCGATTCAATGGCCGCGTATTTATCCAAAGGGAATTGAGGAACAGCCAAATGAAGAAGGCTTAAAATTCTATGAAAACGTATTAAAGGCAATGAAAGAGCGCGGTATTGAACCGTTAGTAACTTTACATCATTATGAGATGCCTTTATATCTGGCAAACCATTATGATGGATGGTACCGCCGTGAAGTGATTGATTTCTTTATGCGCTTTGTGAAAACTGTATTTGAGCGTTATCAGGGACTTGTCAAATACTGGCTGACATTTAATGAAATTGACTCCGCTTTCCGTCATCCGTTTACGACAATGGGACTTGTGGAAGACAGATACCCGGAAGAAAAGATGGAAGAAATCATCTATCAGGGCTTACATCATCAATTTGTTGCCAGTGCTTTGGCAACGAAGTTAATGAAGGAAATGATGCCGGATGCCCAGATGGGATGCATGATCACAAAGACATTAACGTATGCCGAAAACTGTGACCCGCAAAATGTACTTTTGGCAGAGAAAAAGAACCGTATGAATCATTATTTCTCGGATGTACAATCCCGTGGTGAATATCCATCCTGGATCTTTAAGGAATGGGAAAGAAAAGGATATGATATCAAGTTTGAACGTGGAGATGAAGAGATCCTAAAGGCATATCCGGTTGATTTCATTTCGTTCAGCTACTATAACACCAGTGTTACCGCAGCCGTTACCGAAGGAAAAGATATGGTAGCCGGCAACCTTACTACCGGTATTAAAAATCCATATATTCCGACAAGTGACTGGGGCTGGCAGATTGATCCGACAGGACTTGAAATTTCATTGATTCAATTGTATGACCGTTATCAGAAACCGTGCTTCATCGTAGAAAACGGATTAGGTGCCTACGATAAGGTAGAAGAAGATGGATCGATCATCGATGATTATCGCATTGATTATTTTGACGGCCACATTCGTGCCATCGCCAGAGCGATTGAAGAAGGCGTACCGGTGATGGGATATACACCTTGGGGCTGCATTGATATGATTTCCATGTCAACCTCACAGATGTCAAAGCGCTATGGCTTTATCTATGTGGATTTGGATGATGAAGGAAACGGAACCTATGCCCGTTCCCGCAAGAAATCCTTCTTCTGGTATAAAAAAGTCATTGAAACAAACGGCGAATGCCTCTATGAATAATAATAAAAGCGGTCTTATTCGACCGCTTTTAATGATTCTACCATTTTGATTTTTTTGAGTTTTCCATGCATGATGCCATTGATGATAAATGAGAAGCCCATCGTCATCGCAAAGCTCAGTAAATAGGATGTTGGAAGAATGGTTCTTCCAAACATAACTTCATCCATCTCTGCCAGATTCATGATCAAATGGTGGAGATAAATTCCAATCACCAGTCCGATCACGGCACCGATCATGGTTAGAATAATACTTTCACGATTCACATAGGCATCGACTTCTTTTGGCGTAAAGCCAAGTACCTTGATAGTCGCAATCTCTCTTACACGCTCGGATATATTCACATTGCTGAGATTATACAATACTACGAAAGCTAACAGAGCTGCCGAAATAACCAATACTACGACAATGATGGATATTCTTGAAATCAAATCGGTAAAGTTTTTCTGTAAAGAAGAATAGAAGGTTACCCCATTCACATCTTTTAAATCCATGATTTCATTACCCAGTTCATTTTCATAATCCGATGTTTGATCATCCGTACGGATCTGGTAGCTTGTGGTTGTTTTGGCTGCCGTTAACCATGTATTGTACAAGCTTTCGGTTACATATATATGATGACCTACATAGTTTTCATAAATAGCTCCGATTTTTGCGGTGATTTCTCTTTCATCTGCATCCTTAAAGGTGATCGTATCTCCGACTTTTTTCTCCAGCTGTGTTGCAGCCTTTTGTGAGATGATGATTGTTTGATCATCGAGATGCACTTCTTTTTTTGTCTTGGCATTGGATAACGTCGTAAAGGTTTCAAAGGTCTTTGGATCATCAATCACATGAACGGTAAAGCTCATGTCCTTATGATTGTGTTCAATGGTCGCCGATAGATGTTTTTCCTTAAAGACACCGGTAACACCGTCTAATGTAGATAATTTGTTTTCGGTTTCCTTGTTTTCTTTTTCCATCGTGACTAAGGCATTGTAGTGATAAATATCTTCATATTGGGCTCTGGCAATATCCGAGATGCTGTCATTGATCCCAAAGCCGGCTACAAGTAAGGCTGAGCATCCGGCAATACCTACAATGGTCATAAAGAAACGTTTCTTATATCGGAATATGTTTCGGGCGGTAACTTTATGTAAAAAGCTTAAGGAAGACCATAATGGCGGGATTCGTTCCAACAGGATCTTCTTTCCGGCTTTGGCAGCTTTTGGACGCATAAGCTGGCTTGGCACATCCATAAGCGATGCATAAATCGAACCGGCTGTCGCTAACAGCGTGATTCCGATCACAGAAAGGGAAGCTGTTAAGATCAAATCAATCGGGAAGCTGAAATAAATCTGTTCCAAATTGTACAACATATTCCATGCGGTAAAGATGACATATGGGAATACTACCATTCCTACAGCACACCCAATAATGGAGCCGATTACACCGGCTGCCAGGGCATACAGTAAATATTTAGCGGCAATCTGTCCCTTGGAGTAGCCAAGTGCTTTTAAGGTACCGATTTCCTGTCTTTGTTCATCGACCATTCTTGTCATCGTGGTCATACAGACTAATGCAGCCACCAAAAAGAAGAATACCGGGAAGACCTTTGCGATTCCATCCATGCGGTCGGCACAGGCTTCATAATCACGATAGGAGTAATGCGAATCTCTGTCCAGCACATACCATTGTCCTTCTAAATCATCAATTTCTTTCTGGGCATCATCTAACTGTTTACGTCCATCTTCCTTCT
>CACYBS010000044.1 GCA_902772725.1 Erysipelothrix rhusiopathiae | reverse complement strand
GTCCTTCTCCATGAATTGGGTCATCATGCCCTTCACCGGAGAGAAGCGCAGATATTTCAGGAGTTCAGCCTGTTCACGGATATGACGATCAATCGGATGGAATATGAGGCTAACCTTTTCGCTGCAGAGATCTCGCTCCCGGATGACGAGATCCTTGACTATATCTATCAAGGATATGACGCAGCGTTCATAGCTGCCGCAATGGATTCAGACATCAATCTGGTGGCTTTAAAGGTGGCAGAGCTGAACCGCCGGGGACATGCTTTTAAGTCGTTGGAGCATAATTATAAGTTTTTAAAATGAACCAGAAAAAGATGAACTCTGCACTATTTATTCGCGATAACAGGAAATAACGGCCGTCATACGGTATAATCATATGCCCAAATAGACGGTCGTTATTTTTATGAATATTTAAGGGGTAAAAACGCAGGAAATTGAGAACATATATATCTTCTTTTCAAGAGGGACTATTAGGGCATTTTACTGTCATTTAGCAAGCCATGTCCTTCTTTCGTATAAAATTCTTTTTAAGATTTCTGCACATTTTTCCTGTCATCATCAATGATATATAATATTGAATCTCTTTAGCCTTCGCATCCTACAGCGCCTATTCTTCTTTCTCTATCGTATAAATTTTACTAGCCGCATAAAAATCATTCTTGCAAATTGAATGATTCTGTTCCACCGCTAGATGATTTATCATCTTCCAAAACATTGACAATCTGTGTCTCTTCTTTGGACGATACTGAATCCCGATCAAACCAACGATTCTTATATGCCAAAATCGATAATAAGAACCCCAGTATAATGAGCCCATTTACCAAAAGTACGATCCACCATTTTCGGATAGTTTTTCCATTTATATCTCTAAGAAAATCAATAAGAAGCCAAACAATATTATAAAACACTAAAGCTAAGACTAGAACTATGGCTATCAAACGATAGGTAGACACTTTATCTATGTTCTCAAGAACAGATGTGGAAAAAGTCAGCCCACCAGTAAACGCAAGGACTATGGCTGCAAAAATACCCAGTATGGTAATATACTCATTCTGCATCTTTTGTTGCCCTTCACGTACTTCATCTTTAAGCTTTTTAGATTCTGTTTTTAGTGATTCAATCGCCTTTTCCCTGTCTTGCTCTGATTTTTGTAATTCCTCCTGAAGATCATTGATTAATAACTTTGCTTTCGCCAATTCCGAAAGCGTTTCTCCAGCCATTCGCTTGGTATAATTAATTCGACTAATATCTAAATTTGTATATCATACAGTTTTAGAATCTCCTTGCTTATATCAATCAAAGAGCCATGATCATCAAGATTTTTCGGCAAATATCCGTCTTTAATGGTTTGCATATTCTGAGCAAGTATATCTAAATTACCAATCTCTGAATCTCCGTCTATTAGTGTAAGACATGCGAATATATCAGAATAATAATGCCTAAAATTATCACTGTCTGTATTATAGTAAATTGACTCCAAACGCAGGAAGTATTCCACCCTGTTTTTGGAGTCTTTTAAAACGTCTTGGGATTTACTAAGTTCCCTAAGAATTTGTTGTAATAAATCCCGTTTTTCCTGCTCATTAAGAATTCGCATATAATCTCAGCCTCTCTTCTTAATAAGATCTTTAGGAATAACACAATGATTTCCCAATCCATTATTATAGATCTGTGCCCACGCTTTTCCAGGCATGTGCGTATCCTCTACCATTTCCCATGGATTCAAAGATCTTTTTGACTCTACAATAGGATCGATTATACGAGTATACTCTGGGCTAATATATGTGGTATATTCCATACGAATACTCATTGCACCAAACCCACAATAATGATAATAGACATCAGGGACCACTGGACCAAACTGCCAAGCCTCAATTTCATCTTCGAATGCAACCCTATCATTCTCTAAAAACGCTTTCTGAATATAATAAAGAATTTTTTGTAGTTGCAAGTTAGAAATTGGATGTTGATCAGTGGTACACTTATTAATGATATTTTTTGCAATATCCATAGCCCTATAAGACATACACATCCTCCTTCCTAACATTTATTTGGAGTAATATTATACTATTTCCACAACAGATTGTATATATTTTTTCAGCAAAATGCCTATTTTCAGCAAAATATACAAATTTCTCTTGACTTTAAATTATGATACAGTCCTTTATCAACAGAATAAGATCAATCTTGCCGTTAGAAAAAGGAGTCTATAAAGTGATCTTGCGGAATCGGTTCATCTTCATCAAGAAGGATCTGGACCCCGTTTTGCGGAAGATCGTCCTTCTCCATGAGCTGGGACACCATGCCCTTCACCGGAGAGAAGCGCAGATATTTCAGGAGTTCAGCCTATTCACGGATATGACGGTCAGCCGGATGGAATATGAGGCCAACCTTTTCGCCGCAGAAATCTCGCTCCCGGACGACGAGATCCTTGACTACATCTATCAGGGATATGACGCGGAGTTCATAGCTGCCGCTATGGATTC
>CACYBS010000043.1 GCA_902772725.1 Erysipelothrix rhusiopathiae | reverse complement strand
TTTCTCCGGTCACATGCCCGTCCTTACGCACATAAAAGCTTAAGCCGGGCACCGGATCTCTGGTCTGGTCTGTTATGCCATGTTTCTTTAAGATATTGGAATTTACCCAGATGCTGTGCATCTGTGCTTCCTGAATCTGCAGTTCTCCATCCGGACAGATTGCATCCAGATCTTCTTTCGTAAGATCCTCACCTTTCAGATGTTTTTTGTCGAGGATATAACAGTAACGGTCCTGCCCGGGGTTTTTCCGGATATCATCCGCAATAAAATCCAGGGCTCCCTGTTTGCTGTCGCACTTAATGATTGTCCCAAAGGTGCCTACCAGATCGTATCCGGCACCCATGGTTACATGAACATGGCTGTCGATGATGCCGGGCATGATGAATTTTCCTTTTAAATCCTCTGTTTCTCCCTCATACTCCGAAAGTCCGTTCTCATCACCGACATAGACAAACTTTCCATCCTTCACAACAAGCACACTGGCCAAGATATTATCCTTGTCCGAAGTAAAATTTTTGCATTTTTAATAATCTTGTCTGCTTTCATTTTTTGCCTCCTTACTGTCAGTAGACGGTTCGGTGACAGCTTTTACGTTTTCACAAATCTCTGCGACCTGTCTGTTATGCCCAAAATGAAAACCGTTATAAACATGCCGTCCGTATTCATTATCATTATCCTTTGTTTTGCCTGCGGCATATACATTCCCATAAGCGCATTACCATCGAAAATTCCAACGTAAATCAGCGTCACAGAATTCCTTTATTTAATTTAACTATAGCATAGTCTCTTAAGCAAACAAGGCTAAACATTGTTGATCATCAAGCATATCGTGTTCGTATTTATAAATCATTTTTAACCTCGTATTATCAATATAGGTGTTCTAATTGATAATTTCTTTCTAGACCGCCTTTCATAGTAAGTATATCTGGCGGCCATTTGATATACTTATTTTGCACTGTGGATTTGTCTCTGTTTTTGTACAGCTTTGACTGTTCTAAGGAGATTCCTACCACAGTTTTATTTTTATGTTGATCAGTTGATTAGCACCTGATGCTTTATAACTCACGAGACTACATGGATAGAACATTTGTGGGACTTACCATACAGTGCATTATTTACAGGAGGTGTCATCATGACATATTTTATTGGCATCGATATTGCCAAATTCAAACATGACTGCTTTATCATGGATCAGGATGGGACTGTTATCCGAAATTCCTTTTCCTTTAAAAATGATAAAGCAGGATTTGATCAACTTCTTTCTGTTTTGAATTCTCTGGATCCATCCCATGAAAAAAGGATAGGTCTTGAAGCTACCGGTCATTATGGAATGAATCTCAAACTATTTCTTGAAGATCACGAGCTTTCCTTCCTGGAAATCAATCCTATTTTGATCAAAGGTTTCTCTTCCACCAGAACCCTTCGAAAAACGAAAACTGACAAAATAGACGCTTCTTTGATTTCTCTGTACTTGACATCGGTTGAATACAAAATCTATCCAACCAAATCATACCATATAAAGAATTTGAAATCATTGACCCGGTCAAGGGAAGAACTCGTCAAGGAAAGATCGCTCCATCTCGTTAACCTGACTAATGTTTTAGACCTGGTATTCCCTGAATTTAAACCTTTTTTTAATGGTTCTCTAAAAAGTGCCACATGTTTATATCTGCTAGAAAACTATACCAGTCCTTCTAAGATGGCAAATATGACTTCAGCATCTTACAAGAGTATGTCCAGCAAACTCAGGCGCACGTTCTCATATGCGAGGTTCAACGAGTTAAGGCAGCTGGCTAGAAATACAATTGGGCACGAAGATGAAATCCTTATCTTTCGATTAAATCTTTACCTTGATCTCTATAAAACGATTGACTCAAAGATTCAGGATATAGAACACAAAATCGAAGAAGAATTCCAGAAAATCCATACCCACATCCACACTATAAAAGGGATTGGTCTGCATTCAGCCGCCTCTATCTACGCGGAATATGGAAGCTTGGACGCTTTTGATACACCGAATAAGATGCTTGCTTATGCAGGTCTGGAGCCTTCAAGAGATGACTCAGGGCAGCACAGCTATTCCGGAAAGATGGTAAAACGTGGATCATCTTATTTAAGACAGACCATAATGAACGTAGCAGAAACTGTGATGATTCATAATCCTGTTTTCTATGACTACTACTATAAGAAGAAAAGCGAAGGCAAGTGTCACAGAGTAGCCTTATCCCATGTGGCCAAAAAATTGATACGCATTATTTTCTATCTTGAAAAAAATGATGTTGATTTTGATCCAGAAAAGTTACGGTAGCATTTTCTCTTCAAAATCATAAGAATTTTAAAACTTGAG
>CACYBS010000042.1 GCA_902772725.1 Erysipelothrix rhusiopathiae | reverse complement strand
TTTTCAAAGGAAGTTTTATTACTTAGCAATCAATCCTCAATAATAGTATGTGCCATCACTTTTCCTTTTGTGACATCATCGATGCGTCGCTTCAATTCACCAGCTTCTGAAGGAGTAAATCCATTCTCATCACAAGGAGCACTGTTGTTTTCTCTGTTTTTCTTAGCAAACATAAGAATAAAGTTGATCATCTCTTTTAAATTCATATTAATTACCTCTTTCTATTTTGAATTCCTCAATATCTAATACGTCACAAAACAAAAAAAGACACTTTCTTTTTCAGAAAATGTCTAAGATTAAAAAAAGCTATCCTTTATAGTTCAATGCTGGTGCATGGATATTGAATCAAACAGTTAACATCCTTTGATTCACAATATTTTGCTAATTTAAAGAAAACCAATTCAGTTGACTCAATCACATCCGGCATTTCCATATTCGGCCATTCTAAGGATGAAAAGAAGTTATCCCAATGAATAGGAATTACCAGTTTTGCCTCGGTTTTCTCTACTGTTTCTTCAAAGAAAGTATCTGTCATAGATTTCTCTGCCTTGGCAAGCCCGGCTACGCCAAGAAAGAGAACATCCGCTTTAAAGCCATCTAACTGTCCTTTGATATAATTGAAACTTGGGCGAATGATATACTTTTTATCACCATGTTCAATATAAAAATCATAGGATCCGCCTTCTTTATACGCTCTAAGGCTTGCCGGCTGTACAAGCGGTTCTATAATCGGCTGTCCTAAGTCATCGTTTAATTTATTCGGTTTAGAGTGCAGAGACTTTAATATTTGAATTCTAAAATCGCCGATAGAATAACTGCTGCCATGTTCAAATACAACGGTTCTCTCTTCCGGAACATTCCCTCCTAACGCTACATTTTTAGCAGACTTACTGCCGTAAACGGTCGCATTACATTGATTAGCGATGTAAGGAGCATCCATCACATGATCATGATGTGTATGTGAGATAAAAATAGCTCTTAATCGATTCATTTTATGTACTTTGATCAAATGATCGCATAACTGTGTATTCGTTACTACTTTAGCACCTATCACATATTTTTTAAGCGATGGGCGGGTAACATGTGCATCAAAAAGAATCTGGTCCTTCCCGTCATCAAACAACAAGGTAGTTGTACCAAAAAAAGTAATTTTCATATTTCCACCGTACCTTTGTTGTTATTGTAACATTTGGCACATGTTATAACAATTTGAGAAGATTATATTCAATATCAACTTCTTCTAAAATCTTACAATCCGTCTTTGCCGGTACATTTTAATTTGTCTGATACCCTCCAACAAAGATCGCCCGCTAAAGAAAAAGGCATCCTTGAGGACGCCTGTTTATTGTTATGGTTATGTTAGTTAATTCTTGATTGTTTCATATAAAAATCGTTCAGTCATTGGTTAAAGCTTTAGCCCGGTTTTCAAAAGAAATTCATCCGTGGTCATATTAATCTTATCAGCTGCCTGGGATTCTGTTAAAATACCCTCTTCAACAAGCTGTTTAAGCATTTCTATTTGTCCTTCTTTTCGGCCTTTTTCCATTCCTTCTTCCAATCCTTCTTTTCGACCTTCTTTTCTCGCAACAGTCATGTCATTGTTATAGTCGTTGAGCGCCTTCTCACGCACCCAAATCTGTTCCTGTAATATTTCATCTGCACTTAATTCATATAGGGCATCCGCAGCTTTTTGTATGGCCGTGTTCCGTGTGTTTGATTTAACCATATCTAATTTCTCCTGGCTGTCAGCTTTGAAAACCTGCATCCACATATGTTTTTACGATAAACAAAGACTCGTTCAGTCATTGGTTAAAGCTTTAGCCCGGTTTTCAAAAGAAATTCATCCGTGGTCATATTGATCTGCTCAGCTGCCTGAGGTACTGTTATAACACCATTCTCAACCATCTGCTTAAGCATTTCCATATGTCCTTCTTTTCGGCCTTCTTCCAGCCCTTCTGCTCGACCTTCTTTTCGGCCTTTTTCCAATCCTTCTTCCAGCCCTTCTTTTCTCGCAACTGTCATGTCATTGTTATAGTCGTTGAGCGCCTTCTCTCTCTGCCGGATCTGTTCCCGTAATACTTCATCTGCATTTAGTTCATATACGACATCCACCGCTTTTTGTATGGCCGGATTCCGTGTGCTTGATTTAACCATATCTAATTTCTCCTCGCTGTCAGCCTTTAAAAGCTGCATCCACATCTGCCTATCGTCATTTGATATCATTACATTAGGAACTTTCGGTAACTCGAAAAAATGAATAGACATTCTATCTGTCAATTTTTGAAATCTTGTTTCATGTAGTATGGAATATTTTGAATGATATTCCGGAAAATCGAGAAAATTAAATCCTAGAATATTGATTGAATATGTCTGATTTAGATTCTCGTAATCTTCTCCGGATTTTAGTTTTTTGATATACATCTCAGACCAATAATACAATACTCGCTCCGGACTGAATCCATTTTTATGGGCCTGCATTTCAATATTGAACTTACGCTCTGACGTGCGTACATGGATATCCAGTCGGACAAGCTTTCCTTCTGATGTGTTAGGAACCATTTCCGGATTAAGAACAATAATTTCATCTTCTTCCTTAAATGTCAAATCAAGAATATTTTCTAGAAAAGCTCTCAATAAATCTTGATGACGAGCAAACAATGCCTTAAAAACCACATCATAAGAAGCAGAAACGATATCAGCCATCTATCTCACTCTCCTTTACATTATATCATGCCTCTGATGGCGTAGAATTAACTGTAGGGATATCTACACTTTCTAATACGAAAAAATAATGTTTAAGGAAAAAATTTTAATTATCTTTTCAAAGAATCACTGAACATAACAAATATTGTGAAACAAGTGATAACGCAAGACCTTAAAATAAAAAAGACACTCTCTTTCCAAAATGAAATCCACTGTTGCTGTATGTCCGGAACGATAAAAATACGGATTGAACCCCTTCTTCATCAATCGCATTTCACACTTTTTCCTATGAAAAATGTAGTATGGACTGCGTTTTTCATAGGAACTTTGTTGATGTGGCTTCATATATGGCATGAATCCGGACATCAAAAAAGCTCCATGGGGTAAACCCATGAAGCATAATTATTAAACATTTTCCTTGATACTATTTTTCATCTATTTCAGATTCTCCTTAAAGAAGCTTTCCAATTTATCAAACGGAATACGATCTACACGGTCATACAGATCAATATGTTCTGCATCCTCTACCACATACAATTCCTTTGGCTCTAATGCCATATCATATGCCTTTTCAGAGAAAGCTTTAGAGTGTGCTCTATCCCCTGTAATAAACAGAATCGGTCTAGGTGAAATCTCTTGAATATACTGTAAAGCAGAAAACTGCATCATCGACAACATAGATGTTGCTGTAAAGCCATAACATGCGTTGACATGATGACCTCTTTTAGTGGCATAGAAGCGATTCCATTCATTTGTAAGAGGATCTGTTTCAGGAAGGTCTGCTGCCTTCTCATAAGGAACTTCCGGATAGTTTGGATGAATTTCCTGTGTTCCTCTTTCAAAATCATCCCAGCGCTTTTGAGCTAATTCTTTTTTCTGATTTTCAATCACTTCTGCCGGCATGCCAAACATCGTTCTTCCACCGGTAATGTCATACATTACTGCTGTGGCAATGGCTTTAATTCTAGGATCCACCGATGCAGCGGACAGGGCAAATCCACCGCTTCCGCAGATTCCAATCACACCGATCTTATCTCTGTCTACATACGGTACTTTTACTCCCAGATAATCAACAGCTGCACTAAAGCTTTCCGCAAACAATTCCGGTGAGGAAATGTTTCTTGGCTCTCCACCGGATTCACCCATGAATACCTGATCAAATGTAAGAACCACAAAACCTCTTTGGGCAAGTTCATTGGCATATACAGAAGGTCCCCTGTTCTTTTACACCTCCGTAGGGGGCACCGACAATCAATGCAGGATACTTCTTCTGTGCATCTTTATTTTTAGGACTGTAGATATCTGCTGCAATGGCAATTCCATAGCGGTTATTGTAACGAACGTGTTCTCTTGTAACATTCTCATTTAACTTTGTGATATATCCAAATGGCATACTTAATTCCTCCTAAGAACTCTTGTTCTTATTTCTGAATTCATTGTATTTTATATTTCTTTGATATACAAATACTTGATATTTATGCATTGATATAGGATAGATGTATAGGAATTGATTGTCATTTCCAAATGTTCATATCTTTGGCACTTGTCTTTATCATCGGTATCTAAGATGACAGGAAGTCCTTTTTGATCAGCCATATCAAACACATAATCCAACATCTTTTTCATATATCCCTGATGCTGGTATTCCGGCTTAACTACCAATACCTCAATGCGGATAAACTTTCTTTTTGCCTTCATCATTCTTGTTTCAATAGTATTGCCATCTGAAAAACAGGCAGATATAAAATCTTTCATATTCTTGATACCGCCTAAAGCCTTTCTTTCTGCTGCAATCATCTTCAAACCATCGATTACACCGATCTTACCAACACCTTCACCGGAAAGGATCAAATATCCTTCTTCCCTGTCAGATGTCGTATACAATAAACCCCTGTTATAAGAAGCCTTTACAATGGCGTTGATGTACATATACATATCTTCTCTTGTCCAGATATATTTCCGTAATCCCTTATCTTCGAGATTGTATTTGTAATCAAAAAAGGCATCGGCAATATTTTTGATATCTCATTTATTCTTTCACCGGACAGATTTTCTAATTTATACATTTGGTACTCCTTTTCATTTTCCCCAAAACAATTTCAATGTCTTGTATCTTCAAAAATCCTTTCTTATACTTGTCTTAGAGGATACAACTATGAGCTTTTGGATATTTATGTTTATTGTGGATTTATTAATTCCTATGATCTTGATTGGATTTGGGTGGCTTCTTAAAAATCATCCTCCTAAGGAAATCAATTTCCTTTTTGGATATCGAACACTTCGGTCCACGAAAAACCAGGATACCTGGAATTTTGCCCAACAATACTGCGGAAAGCTTTGGATAAATCTAGGCTTAATTATGCTTCCTATCGCATGTATCATCCTATTTTCATGTCGAAATGAAAGTAAATCGAATATAGGAATGATTGGCGGAATTCTCAATATGATAGAGTTAATTCCCTTATTTTTATCCATTTTCATAACAGAACATGCACTTAAGAAAAAATTTGAAAACGTCAATTGACGTTTTTCTTTTTATATCCGCAATCACAATACGGTCCACCGGAAGCTAGCGTATATTCCCTGACAAAATCAGATGCGCCTCCTGCCTCACTCATCGTATAGTCCAGATGACACATGGCAGGCACATATTCAAATAAACCAAGCTCTCTCATTAGTGTGCATATACCGCATTTGGTAAAGCGGGCTTCATATCCGCTGTTATCAGGATATGGATAATACTCCATATTCCAGGAATACGGATTACGCTCAGCTGCCTTCAATGCAGCTGTCTTTTTCATTCCTTCCAGATCTTTATCCGTAAACTTCTTCTTGCCGCTCATTCTACAGAACCATCTGGTCGGAGGATTCATCATTGCTTTGGCATAGAAATCGGTTAATTCATCCACACCCGGTTTTCTTTTCATCTGTAATAAAAAGGCAAAAATAAAGCACAGTTGACAATATTCATCTTAAAGCGGTCTTCCTTTTCAAACTCCGGAATCCGTTGAATGATTTCCTTATATTTCGGTTTGGCATTCTGAGTGATCTGCTTGGCTTCTTCATTACTAAAATGAAGGGTTTCTACCAAATGTTTTTGAAAAGAATGTTTATATAAATACCACATGCCCCAGGGCATTCCCATATACTTCATTACCATTCTCCTTTCATTAAACGAACCATCATCTTCCAGCCCTCTTTTGCCTCCGGACAGATTGGAAATACCGTATAACAATGGAACATACCTTCCCCTACAATCATCTGATATGGAACATGATATTTTTTCATTGCGGCTTCAAAAGAAGGAGCACAGGCATACAGTGTTTCATGACTTCCATAGATAAAAGTTACTTTTGGACAATTGGTAAAATCACCTTTTTGAAGCCATATCATATACTCCGGGACTGTATCATCCCCATGCCGCATAATCTCCACCGCTGTTTTCATATATTCAGCCGGAATGGCAACATCCAGTTTGTCTAATTCCAACATTCGTTCCCACTCTTCATCCGTACTTACGCAAGTTCCCGGTGAGATTGCCATAATGTACCCCGGCATTGGGGTATCATCATGTCCATCGTTGATATAAGGAACCATTCCTAAAGCTAAATTGCCTCCTGAAGAAGTTCCAAGAACCGATATATTTTTAGCTTCATAGTCTTCCAACATGACACGATAGGTTTCATGAATCATTTCATATGCTTTGGTAAGTGGATACTCGGTGCATAAAGGATAATACGGCACAAATAGATCCATTCCTGTCTCTTTGGCAAACTTTAATGCCTTTTTGATAGATGCGGGTCTAGGAGCCGATACCATACCGCCTCCAATCAAAAATAAATTGGCTCTTCTGGCAGGTTCTTTATGAATCATCTTTAATACCGGAAAGCCCATTACATCCATTTGTTCAATATTAAAATTATCATCCTTTAAATTTGGAATCTTATTCTTGGCATTCTGTTTCCTTCTGTTTTCCAGCAGCTCTTCGGTTGTCATACCGGACCATTGTTTCTTTATATCGATTTTCTTAGCAGCTTTCTTTAATATCTCATATGTAACGGACATACTATCCCTCCTTAGAATTCAACATGTACGACATAATATTTGTCTCTTTTTGAACGAATATATAATCGAGTGATCCAGTTATAATGAACATTCTCTACCGGATATCCTTCCAGATAACTCTTTTGAATCACCTTTGAGACATTACTGGCCATAAGTGGAATTTCCTTTTCCGCATTCTCCATGCTGAAGGAAATCTTTGTGTTATTATCGGTCATTTCAATCTGTTTGTTGCCGGCTGATTTTCCCTTCTCGCTCACAAAGTCAAAGATAAATACGCCTCCCGGAAAGCTCTTTGCCATATCATCAATTAATTCCTTAACATCGTTATAGGTTAAATAATGTAAGACACCGGCCGCTAAAAAGATAATTCCATCTTCTTTCTGAAAAGGAATCTTTTCAAACCATGCATGGTTGGTAATATCCGATACAATATTGATTTCTTTTTCTCCGGTTGGAATATATTTCTCTCGACAGGCAATCACCTCCGGAAAATCAATATTGATCCAGGTATTGGTTTCATTTTTCATCTGCCTGCGTAAACAGGAAAGCCCTGCTCCAAGTTCCACTATCACGGCATTGGGGTACTTTTCTAAATATTCCTTAATTTCACAGGCAAAATCATATTGACGGATAGCTCCGGCAAGCGCAGCACATTCTAAGTAGTACAAAATAGAAGGCGGTCTTCTTTCTCCCATCTCATCTAAAATTCTTACGGAGTCTATATCCGGTAATATGGATGGTAATTTCTTAACCGCTATGGCCCTTGACCATAAAGGAATACAAAGCGTTCTTTCTACACTGTCTTTGGAAAACTCACTCATTACCTACCCTCCTGCTGACTAAAAAGCCACCTTCATCCATAACGGTCTCATACTCTTTGGCGATGGGATTTTGATTACCTACGATCAAATAATCACAGATATTTCCGTTGCCGCAGGTAGAGCAGCGAATCAACTTTCCGTGAATCTGTGATATGCCATAGAAATCGGAATTACACAACAAAGGTAAAATATGTAACAAATTATATTTTTTGGCAAATTGGGCATCGGGACATTGTGTAAAAGAATATCTTACGGCATGATTTTTCACATCATACGGTTCAAACTCGGTAATAAAAGTATCCGGATATTTTTGTGCCTGTTTCTGATCCTTTTTAGCCGAATTTATGAAAATCGATGCAGCTAACCGCATATCCAAAGGACGGTTGATATTAATCAATTTACCGAGTGTTTTCAACTGTCCCATAAATAACTCTTCGATAAATCCCTGTAGTTTTTCATTGGGTACTCTTTCCGGTAAAGCCTGCACAAAGCTAAAGACAAGCACTGCCCCATAGATCGCTTGGGAGTGATTATTATCCTTTCCTCCGTAATCCGGTAAATCTTTTAAGTAGGCATTATAGCTTTCTTCTATTTGTTGAAAAATTGGCTCATAATTCTCATAGCGTTCCTTCACCCATTTTTGTATTTCTTTCCAATACGATAATTTTTCTAAAGGAATATGATTATTCACCATGTTTAGCCTCCTTCATGTGGTTCAATAAACCGGTAAACATAAAAAGTGAGCCTAAGGATATCCATCCTGTAGACACGGCAAAAGCCCATGCCTGATTTCCAAAGAGTCGCATGATCACAATGACTGATATTCCCATCAAAAGATTGAATACCCTGCACTTCTTTGGATAAGGGGTATACCCTTTTGAAAAAGCTTTCCATTGAATGATGGATGCATACATAAAAAAGATAAAGAAAAGAACGGAGGCCGGCATCAAATAATACAGGGCAAAGGTAATAATCTGATGTAGGGCATCGACAGGATTCGATGCGTAACATAACTTTCCGTATGCCACCGTGATGCAGCATACGACATGCACCAACGCTCCAAATATTAAGATTCCAAATAAACCTGAACGATATTTATGCGCATAGGATTCTGATTTTGAAACAATTAAGCGATAAATCGAAAAATAACACAAACTTTCTAAGGGAATCCCAATCAACCCCAGAAAAGCGGATAATGCGACTCGTAAATCCGATACGGTTAAATATCGGGAAAAGTATTGATCAAAGCCGGTTAAGGTTTCATTACAGGTACCATACCCCAGCACAAAATCTCCTGCCAGGGCAATAAGTCCGGCAAAAATACCAATCTTCATTAAATGTTCTATGCGATCCCAATCTAAATTAGAATCAATTCCTATATCGTTGAATGTTTTCATAATTACATCAGTTTGTTATAACTAACTTTATTATAATCCTATTTACGACAAAAAAAAGAGGCATCTTTTGTGATGTCTCTTATATCATTTCAGAAGGCTTTGATATCTTTCGCAAGAGAAAACGGGATGATATCCCCTATGTGTGTTTTACTGCACGCTTTCTCGTTATTCGAATAATCTACAATTTCTTTTGTTGTATAATCTTTAAATTGATTTATCACTGCATCCAATACTTCTTTTTCATTTGAACTTATTATTCTGTAATCTATTTCAGCTACAGGATATATCCGCATTATAATATCATAATCTCCGATTTGTTCCTGAGTATTTACGCCTTCAAGATTCATCATCTGATTATATCCGACCGGCAGGGTTCCTAATGAATAATGCCTGTAAACCAAACCGGTCACAGCTTTACCTTTTGTCTTATAAGAAAGTGCGTCTACATACCAGAGCATATTCATCAGCTTGAATTTATAAAGCTCAGTAACACATTCAGCCATATAAGAAATAATCGTTTCAATTTTAGCTATATCTAAAGCTGTAAAACCGTTTGAATCAGAGCATCCCATGTAAGCTGCATATTGAGCTTCCAGCGCTTTTCGTGCTAAATATTCTTTGCCATACGCATCCAATTTATCCATTATGTTCGTATAGATTTGCCGTCGCTTCACCTCAGAAAACTTAGAGGAGTTTCTGTTTAAAAACTCTAAAGTCTGTAATGGATTATCCTTGATCAAACGCAGCATAAAATCATACGGCTCATCTTGAATAGCTTTACTTTCATATCTCGATATCGTGGCTTCTCCCCACCCCAGTAATCTGGCAAGATCTACCTGAGACAACCCATAACTTTCCCTAATCTCTACAATCTGATTGGATGTCAACAATCCATGTCTCAATCGATAGGCATTCCTTGCGTTTAAAAGATTTTGACTTGTCATAGAGCCTGTCTCAAATTCATTTTCATCGTCTTTCGCATTGATGCAGTAATAGAACATTTCCTCATATTCTACTTTATCACCTTTTATGACGGTAGAAGTCATACGTTTTCTTTTTTCAACTTCATGTGTCATGCCACATATCGGGCAATTCATATGAACCTTTGTTATGAGAGTACTATTTTTCATTTTTTCACCCTCTTATCAAATGATAGTATAACTATCATTTGATAGCATGTCAACATAGCCGATTTCTAAAACATAAAAAGTCCTGACTTGTTCAGTCAGGACACTAAGCTAAATTCATATACATCGTAAATTGATGAATCTTATCATCGTAGGAATATTGGCAGGAATATTCATTCCAATCATTTGCGGACATATAATCCTGCATTAAATTACTGAAAAGTTCACTTTGAAGATATGCATCAAATGCTCTGGCAGCCTCTTCATAGGCAAAGCGTAAATAGAACGTATATTCCCCGTTATTTAATTTATCAGTAATATAAGCCGCAACTTCCTCTTCCACAAAATCATCAAACCAGGCACCGATCTGGCGGTAATAGTTAAGTGATCCATCTACTGCTGCAGGATAGGTAATCTCAGGAAAATACGGATTATCAATTCTATGATGAAGATTAATTTCATCATCGGTCAAACAGAAATAATTGTAGTTTAATACATCCTGTTCCCCTACCGGGTCGGACCATGTAGTATCAAACCAATAATATTGCCCATCGATGTTGGCCTCATTCCAGGCATGGGTATCTTCATCCGCATATCCGGTTACCGTTAGACATTCAATACCCGCTTTGTTACAAAGATATTGGAAAGCAGAGGCATAGCCGTTACATACCGATTCATGATTTAAAAATACACTGCGGATATCCTGGTTGTTCTCTGTGGCATTAAATCTTGTGTTATTGATAATCCAACAGTAAATATGATTGATTGTTTCATAGGTACTCATACCGGCCGTCTCGGCAATTACGGAATTACCGATCTCTTCAATCTGGGCATAGATTTCCTGCGCGTCATCATCCATTTCCACATTTACGGAAGTAATGGATTTAGACATTAACGAAGAGGAATAGTAATACGTTTGCGACATCCAGAAAAACTCCGGATGATCATAACGAAAACCATACCATACCCTTTCCAATTGCTCTACAGTGATTCCATCAAGCTTGACATCTTTTTCAAAGTTAGAAAAGCTTTTATATATCGCCGCATAAGCGGCTTTTTCTTCTTCATTTAACCAGTTATAATAAAATCCCCCGTTTGTAAAGACAGGTTCTTCTTCTACAATCGGTTCTTCCGGTATTTCGGGATTTTCTTGTTCGGTCTTTTTACATCCTGTAAAAGTAATCAAAACCGTTAATAAGAGAATGAATAATTTTTTCATAGGGTTATTTTAAAAAATAATACATTTTTTTACAATATCCCTGTATTATTTTTAGTAGAGGTAACAGCTTATGAGTTATAGACAAATATATCATGCCAACGTCCTGAAAGGATGGGGCAACGATCCAAACGGAATTATCGAATACAATGGTCAATACCATATGTTTTATCAACACTACCCACATGCACCGAAATGGGGCATCATGCACTGGGGTCATTTTGTATCCAAAGACTTTATCAAATGGGAAAACTGCCCCATTGCCTTATATCCCGATAAACATTATGAAGACACCCTAGGATGCTGGAGCGGTAACGCATTTATGCGAAACGGTGAATTCTATGTTATGTATACCGGGGCAACCATGGAAACTCAAACCCAGAATATCGCAAAGTCTTCCGATGGAATTGACTTTGAAAAATATCAGGGAAACCCTGTGCTTACCACAAAGCTTGCCAAAGAATTATCCCCTGTTCATTTACGTGACCCTAAAGTCATTGAAAAGGATGGATATTATTATTGCTTCCTTGGAACCTTACTTCATGACAAATACGGAAATATCGTACTATGCCGTTCTAAAGACCTACGAGAATGGGAATATGTAGGACATCTCTTTGATAAGCAGGACAATATCGATTTGCGCTTCTTTGAACTGGATGGCGTATATGAATGTCCGGATTATTTCCAAATCGATGGAAAAGATATTATTATCACTTCTCCTCAGCACCTGCCGCAGGATGGAACCAGTTTTGAAAATGTGAATTCCTGTATCTATATGGTAGGAAAATTGAACTTTGAAACCGGACATTTTGAAATCGAAAGTATTCATGAACTCGATGAAGGCTTTGACTTCTATGCAGCCCAGGCTCTGCATACAAACGATAACCGTCATATCTTAATGGCATGGAAAGAAATGTGGCATAGAGATTATCCGACAGAAGCAGAAGGATGGATCGGAAGCTATTCTCTTCCAAGAGAATTAACTCTGGAAAATAATGTACTTCGTCAAAGACCGGTTCGTGAAATACAGGCTTATCGAAAGAATCCTCTCACAATATCTGAATTTATCTTAGATAATGAAAAGAAAACCTTTGAAGGATTACAGGGAAACTGTATTGAACTTCAAGTATCTTTTGAAAAGGAAGATGACTTTGAAATCCGCTTATTAAAAGGAGAACATGAAACAAAAATTCTTTTTGACAGAAGGAACAATACACTTTCATTAGATAGATCCAACAGCGGTATCCCTATTAAAGGAGAAGAAGAAAATACGGATATCCGTACCTATAAGCTGCCAAATAACTCTATCGTAAATCTCGATATTTTTATTGATATCAGCTCTATTGAAGTCTTTATCAATGATGGACAGGCCGTTCTTACAGCCAATGTATACCCGGATCCATCCGATCAGGGAATAGAATTTTTTACTTCCGGTCTTACAAAAGTATTGTCTGTGGTAAAATATGATATAAGCACAGAAAAGTGAGGTAAGTGCTATGGAAACTTTAAGAGACTCCTGTCTTGACTTAGTCAAACATGATCCTGCCGGCTGGTTTACCATTGAGCCAACTGCTCATGGATATACCTTAAAAGCTCCTTTTGGAACAGCCCAGGTAAATATCTATCCCATTAAAGATAAAGAATTAGTAGAGATGTCCGTAGTCAATCCTAAAACGATGGATACCGACTATTATCTTCACTTTGAACTTGATGATTTTGAACACTTTGTCCATCTATATGAAGAAATGAAGGCAGACCTTCTAAAACTCAAAGAAGTAAAAGTATTTAAAATTATCATTGCCTGCAGCAGCGGACTGAGCGCTTCCCGCTTTGCCCAGAAAATGCGGGATGCCGCAAGTAACCTTGCCTTAGATTATGAAATCAAGGCAGTACCTTACCAGCAGTTATATAAAGAAGCTGTGGATTATGATTTAGTTTTAATCTCTCCGCAGTTGAATTCCATGGTTCGTATCATCAAAGGAATTCTTTCTAAGAAAAATATCGTAACCATTCCGGGTAATATTTATTCCAAGTTTGATGCGATGGCCATGATCAAGATCATTGAAGATCAATACCATGCCCAGAACACCAAAAATGATGATGGACCGGAGAAATTTATCGCAACCGAAAAAGCAAATATCTTATCGATTGTCTTGATTCCAAACTCTGTTCACAGCCGTATTTTATACCGCGTCTATCGCCAGAGAGATATCATGTTGGATAACTCCATCGTAAAAGATTCGGAAAAGATCCTTATTCAGGATATTGCGGATATAGTAGAAATGGTAAAACCTGCCTTTCCGGATTTGGACTGTATCGGTATCTGTATCACCGGTATTGTAGATAACGGTGTTGTATCTTTATCGAAAGACAATTTTGATATCACATTAAACGATGGTACTCAGAGTAAATATGAGATTCCATCCCAGGATGAAAGTAAATATCACTTTGATTTAAAGACCTGCTTTGAATCCAAATACGATATTCCTGTATTTGTTGACAACAATGCCAACTTAGCAGCACTGGGATATCATACCTATCACCGTCAATACCACAATATGATCTTCCATTCCCAGCCTACCGGCTATCTATACGGCGGTCAGGGTGTGATTGTCAACGATCATTTGCTGCATGGGAAACATAACCTTTGCGGTGAAGTGCAGTATCTGATTCGCAGCATTCATCCGGAAGATCCAAGCGATGGATGGAATCCTGACCACGTCTTACAAGTAGTGACGCAATCACTTCTGGCCTCGATTTCAATCATTGCGCCGGATGCGATCGTATTTCGCTGCTCCATGATTCCGGATAAAGAAGATCTTCGTCAGGAATTATTAAAATCTCTGGGAGATGAAAAATATCTTCCGGTACTTGTGAAAGTTTCCGAACCATCCGAATACATGTTTACCGGATGTCTAAGACACTGTCTCCATGAGTTAAAAGTTTATAAAAAAGTATTATAGCAGCCAAAATAAAGAGTTGAGATTTACATATCTCAGCTCCTTTTTTATGCATTAATCCAGGATACATGCGATAACAGAAAGAATACTCGAATCAATACTTTTTTATAACATTTGATATATAGAAGTTTACTCAAAAAAAAGAACCGAGACTAAATCTCAGTTCTATTACTTCTTATAAATTGGCTGCACCGATCATGCCTGCCTGATTACCCAGTTTTGCGACCGCAATGGTTGGAACCATTCCCCGTACACCGCCAAATGATTCTTTTTCTACGATTTCCTGTAAATGTTCCAACATATCATCGGCATATTCAGAAATCTTACCGCCTAAGATGACAAGCTTTGGACGGAACATGTTTACCAGGTTTACAATACCGGTTCCCAACATGTCTTCATATTGTTCCACAACTTCCTGCATGTCGATATTGCCTCTCTGTGCCCTTCGGAAAATATCCGGAAGCGGTACATCTTTTCCGGCAGCCTGGGAAGCTGCTCTTAAAAGTGCCGGTACAGATGCATAAGCTTCCAAACATCCCTTTCTTCCGCAGGTACATAAGCGGCCGTTCTGGCGGATGACCATATGACCGAATTCACTTCCACCTAACATACCACCTTCAAAGACTTCACCGTTGAAGATGATACCACCGCCTACACCGTTACCGAGTGTAAACATAACAACATCACTGTAATTGACACCGGCTCCGGCTACCGCTTCACCAAGGGCTGCACAATCGGCATCGTTGGCAATACGCACCGGACATGGGATTACGCGTCCCATCTGTTTACGAATCGGAACATTGCTCCAGCGGATATTGTTGGAATAGATAACGGTTCCCTTTTTTCGGTCAATGGTTCCCGGTACACCGACTCCGACTCCGATACACTGGTCCAGAGGAAAGTTGTTCTTGGCAAGTAAATCAAGAGTATTCTGGGCAATTTCATCCAAAAGATCTAATGGGTCTCTGGAGCTATCCATTGGATAGACTTCCTGGTCCAGGATTTTTTGATCCGGACTTACAAGACCAATCTGAATCTCAGAAGAACCGATGATAACACCTACACGAATCGGGTCATCCTTTTCACGGATGGTTGTAAGAAGGGCATCACAGGAGCCTTCAATTTCCCAGTTTCCGCTGTCAGCCGTTAAAAGAATGCTGTCACCTTTTTTATAGGTTACGCTTTCTCCCTTAGAAGAAATCGTACCTTCTCCATCTAAGATCAAAATACTTAAGAAAGACTCTTCGCTGACAGTTCCCTGCATACGATTCATCAGTTTTCCGTCAAGGTCTAACTTATCTACCGTAAAGTAATCACAATCCGCAATATGCGGGTATCCCTGTCCTTTTTTCTGTAAAGGAATACGGTTGGTCACATCCAGTGCCTTCTCGATATGCAAATCACGAAGATTTCCATTCTTATCCTTACGTCCATAGTCATAGATACGATATGTAACATTGGAATTCTGCTGGATTTCAGCAATGAGAATACCGGCTCCGATCGCATGTAATGTACCGGATTCAATAAACAGAACATCACCTGTCTGCACCGGTACGGCATTTAATACCTCTAATAAGGTATTGTCTTTAATTCTCTGGGCAAACTCCTCCTTAGATATCTCTTCTTTAAAGCCATAATATAGGAAGGAGCCCGGCTGGGCATCCAGGACATACCACATCTCTGTTTTGCCGTATTGCCCTTCGTTTTTCAGAGCATATCCATTATCAGGATGAACCTGAATCGATAAAGCCTGCCTTGCATCAATATATTTGACAAGAATCGGAAATTCACGGAAACGGCGGCAATGCGTTCCGAGTACTTCAAGGCCTTCTGCCTCTAAATACTCCGGCAATGTCTTTCCGGCGTACGGTCCGTTTGTGATAATAGATGGTCCATCCGGATGTGAGGAAAGCTCCCATGCCTCCGCTAATATGTCGCCATCATATTCAATGCCAAATTCATCAACGAGTCTGTGTCCGCCCCATAAATAATCTTTGAGAGCAGGTTTTAATTTTAAGATAGCCATATTACTCCTCCCATTAGTGTATTTGTGTGTAACTTACTATATAAAAATTCTATCATTGTTCTATTTTTTAAGGTATGTACATTTGTCATATCATTCGGTATGAGATATCGTATGATACATCTTTGCCCTTGGAATATCGATATTCTTTTTCTTCGGTGCGTGTTCATTATGTATGCGAAGCATGCTTAAATACATTCCTAAGACAAACAATCCCCCAAAGATAAATATGATATTTCTTTCCAGAATATACATCCATATTGCCAGAATCAACGCAATCACCAGTAAGATTGTCAATCCGGCAATTTTCAATTTATCCGTTGGTAAAAGACCGACCAATTCTTCTGTCTGTCCATTGATCCCAAAAAGATAATTTTTATCCTCATACTTCACCGATAATAACCATACCGGAGCCAATACATATTGAACCGTGGCCTCTTCAATCGAATACGAAAATTTATTCGGTTCGGGAAGATCGTTTTCCGTGCGTACTTTCAACTGCTGAAAAATATCTTTCTTAAAGACTCTTTCTTCGCCCAATGCCTGAATCACAGCTTCCTGTTTAATCGCTTTGGATACAACATCTTTGGCATGTTCTTCCATCGTTTGTGCATCCTTATCCCATTTTTGGGCGTAGAAGCCGGCCAGATACGCCGAATTAAAGGAAGCCCTGCGGTTATAATCAAAAGGTCCGACACATTCCATAAAGGTATCATCCATTTTAGAAGATCCGTTTTCTACAATGTTTTCATAGAGGGCACTGCCTTCTTCATGGATATGTACCGGTGCATCCCCTTTTACGGTGATAGGGCCAAACTTATTATGATTAATTACCCTTTCGGTATTATAAATGCCGTAAAAATCAGCCGTTCCTTTTCCGGTAAACGTAAACAACCATACCGGAACATAGATTCCTTTGATTTCTTTAAGCTCTGCTGTTTTGCGAAAGCTTGCAGGCGCTAATAAATCTCTTTTTAGAAATGAGCTGTATAATTCCTTTGCCCGTGATTTTGTGATCTCAAAAGGAAGGATCCAATCCGGTTCATACTTTCCTGTCATCTTTCCAAGGGAAACAATTGGGTTACCGCAATACGCACAGGTATCCGCTACGGTGGTATCGGCAGTCAACACTTCTGCCCCACACGTCGGACAGTGGTAAGAAACCATTCCATCATTTTTATGTTTGGATATATCATCAAAGTCTCTGTATCCAAACAAGGAATATTGATGCGAACAATAGGTACATGTAAGCATACCGGAATGGATGTCGTATGTTAGATCACCGCCGCAACTCGGACATATAAATGTCTTAACTGTAAATTCCATATTTTTATTATACGCTAAATAAAAAAACTATGTAAATCAGCTATGAGTACGCTGCTGCTGAAATACATAGTTTTTTGTTAGTAACCATAATTTGCTTCAATCACAATATTCTCAAACGTTATAGCCCTGACTTCCCCCGGTCCATCTTCGCTTTGAGGTTCATATTGGATCGTATATCCCTCTGACTTGAATCGAGATATAATTTCATTCAGTTTTTCTCTGGAATCAATTTTAAAACAGATATGGGCTAATCCCAATCGATTTGGATTTTTGTCAAGATCTACAACTTCAGGCTTTGTCATAAGCTCAATCCAGGCCTGCCCATCCAGTTCCAAAATATAGGAATAATACTCCTGTTCAGGATTATCAAATGTCTTTAAAACTCTGGCATCAAAATAACTTTCAAAAAAATGTCTCGCACCCTCCAGATCCTTTACAAAGATCCCTACATTTTTAAGATACATCGCTTAGACCTCCTTATAAAAACTCGGAATTCACATGAAGAATATCATTAAAATAGTTATTGGCAATCATGAACATTCCCATCGTTGTCAAAACTACCAAGCCTTCTTCACCAATTCTTTCTTTTAATTGATCAAATAATTCGGCAGGAACATGTTTTCTATCTTTTACAATGGCCCTCGCATATTGAATGACAAGTTCTTCTTCCGGTGTATATTCCACATGATTGATATCAATCCCAATGGATTCCATCCATTTTTTGTAGTAGGTAGTACAGACAAGACAATCATTTTCCACCGATATCGCATATTCGAAAAGATTGGCGGCGCGGGGCGATATAAACTTCTTTAATTCCGCACTGATCTCATACGATTTTCCTTCAAGTGCCCAGAATGACGGAATATTATGAAGAAGCGTTCGTTTTTCGTTGGTAATGGTATGACCATCCATTAAATGTTTTTGTACTGCTTCTTTGACTTGATCAGAAGCGTGATCTATATCTATAAGACTTACAATCGGCATATTTTCTCCTTATATTCCGCTTCGCTGATCGGATATCCAGGTACTGGATTTATAAACAAATTCCTTCGTTCTTTCCATTTGCGGTCTTTCAAAAAAGTCTTTGGAATTGTTCTCTTCCACAATTTCACCATTCTCTATGAAAACGACTTTGGTTGCGACCTTTCTTGCGAATTCCATCTCATGGGTCACTACAATCATTGTCATGCCATCTTCCGCAAGCTGCCGGATCACATTTAACACTTCCCCTGTCAATTCCGGATCAAGAGCAGATGTCGGCTCATCAAAGAAAACGACTTCAGGACTTGTCGCAAGGGCTCTTGCGATTGCCACCCTTTGCTGCTGTCCGCCTGAAAGTTTGGATGGATAATAATCCATCCTATCTTCCATTCCCACTCTTTTTAAGAGCGCCTTTCCGATTTGCTGGGCATCTTCCTTTTTCATCCTGCGGGCAACCTGAAGCCCTAATGTCACATTTTGCAGTGCTGTTTTATTTCCATATAAATTAAAATTTTGAAACACAAAACCCACTTTACTTCTATATTCCAGAAGCTCCTTTCCTTTGATTCGGCTTAAGTCATACTGTTTATCGTCCAAAATTAAGGTACCGCTATCTGCCTTTGTGAGATATCCTGCACAGCGCAGCAATGTTGTTTTGCCCGATCCGCTCGGGCCCAGAATGGCGACCACATCTCCTTTTTCGACACTCAAACTGACATGATTCAGGACAATATGATTGCCGAACTTTTTATTAACATCTTTTAGCTCCAGCATTTCAGCGTCTCCTTTCCAACGCTGCTTCCAGTTTGCCTTGTAATACAGTTAAAACAGAGCAGAAAATCAAATATATCAAACCGGCTTCCAGATACAGCCAGAAATAATCATAGGTTCTGGCGGCAATTCTCTGGGCGGTGGCAAGTATTTCCACAAGCGCTACACTATACGCCAGGGATGTATCTTTCACAAGTCCAATCAGGGAATTGGACAGTGGCGGAAAAGCAGTGCGAAGAGCCTGTGGAATCACGACATACCACATCCCCTGCCAGAATGTCAGCCCATCGCAATAACAGGCTTCCAGCTGACCTACCGGTACAGATTGAATCGCAGCCCTTACCGTTTCCGAACAATAAGCGCCTATACTCAAAGACATCACTAACCATGCACTCGCAAAAGAATTAAATCGTATCCCAATGCTGGGAAAACCGAAATAAACTATAAACAGCTGCACAATCATAGGTGTACACCGTATGATCCAGACATAAACTCTGACTAAGCGTTTAAGAACAGGTACTTTCGCAACCTGAGCCAGTGCAACTAAAAATGCGATAATCAATCCGGTTGAAAATGCCGTAATCGTAAGTGGTATCGTTACCTGGATACCTGCCATCAACAATTTCCCAAATGATTCTATCAGTTCATTAATAATTCTTTCATTCATAATCAATTGTATGACTATTAACCCCAATGTCATTCAGTTAAGCCAATGCTCTTTACTGAATGTCTACTGAAATCACTCAAAGAAAGAGCGAACTTCATTTGATATAGTT
>CACYBS010000041.1 GCA_902772725.1 Erysipelothrix rhusiopathiae | reverse complement strand
ATGAATTTAATCTTGCTGATCTTCCTGTTGTCACAAAATCGCAGATGATGGCATCTTTCGATGATGTTTTGACCGATCGAAATATCACAATGAACAAAATCAATGAATTTACGAAAAATTTGGAGAATATCGGGCACAAGATTGATGGAAAGTATCTGGTGTTTAAGACATCGGGCTCCACCGGTATTCCGGCTACAGTCTTATATGATGATAATATGATCGATGTCAGCTCAGCTGTCGCTGCCATTCGTACCTTTGCCAGAAAAGAAGATCTGAAATCCTTTTTAAAACACGGCAAGAAAACAGCCGGCGTATTTGCGGATTATGGATTTTATCTTGCCTGCGGAATGTCGCGATATTTACAGCTGAAAATGCCGCATCAAAAGACAAAGATAACGATTGATGTGAACAGTCCGGATGATGAGATCATAAGGAAGCTCAATGATTTTCAACCATCTATGCTTAGCGGATACCCTGCTAACTTAGCTATTCTGGCAGATTTGGAAGGACTTTGTATTCATCCGGATGTAATCGTAACAGGAGGAGAGTTATTAACAGATGAAATCAGAAATAAACTGCAAAAACGCTTTGGGTGCTATGTTCAAACCCACTACTCCTGTACAGAAGGCGGTGAAATGGCTTGCGAATGCTCTGAAAAACATCTTCATATCAATGAAGACTGGATCATTTTAGAACCTGTCGATCAAGATTATAAACCTGTGCCATTTGGAGTTATGTCTGATAAAGTACTCATCACGAATCTTGCCAATTATATCCAGCCCATTATTCGTTATGAACTTACTGATCGTGTCATTGTGCGCAATGAAAAATGTGCATGCGGCAAAACATCACGGTGGATGGAAATAGAAGGAAGAACAGACGATATGCTGGAATTTGAAAAGGGAATTCGGATAGCCGGTATGTCACTGTATAAAATATTAGAAGAAGTGCCGGGCATCACAAGATTCCAACTAATTCAGAAAACAGAAGATAAGTTGGAATTACGAATTACTGCAGATTATAAAAAAGAAACATTTGATTATGCAGTTGGCTGCCTGCAAACTTATTTTAAACAAAGAGGCATAGGAGAAATACAAATCGTATTATCCGACGAAGAACCCATGCCAAATAAAATCAGCGGTAAATTTCAACACGTATATAAAGATCTTGTAAACCGATAAGTATATGGTTAGGAGCCGCTTTTACTCTTGTTTTAGAAAGGAAAGTGGTAAGTGAAGAGCTTTGGGAAAAGACAATGAACACCAATATTAAAAGTATCTGGCTTGGTACCAGAGCAGTTGTACCTTACATGAGAAAAGCCGGCGGAGGCTCAATTGTCAATTGTGCATCAGGAATCGTACACCATGGTGGTGTAGATACTATTGCCTATGCAGCATCAAAGGGTGGTGTTTACAGCTTAACCATCAATACTGCTGTAACGCTTGCCAAAGATCACATTCGTGTAAACTCTGTTAATCCGGGATTCATCTATACACCATTAATTGAAAATATGGGTATGGGAACTTACGAACAGCTAAGTGAGGCTATGTCTCATTCTACACCGTTACCACCATATGTGGGTGAGCCGATGGATATTGCCTATGCATATCTCTATCTTGCATCGGATGAATCCAGATTTGTGACAGGAAGCGAAATCACTATTGATGGCGGTGCAAGTATCGTCTAACAAAAGATGAGTAGTCTCACGGAAAGAAAACTGTTTTTTGAGATAAGGACAAATTGTTGATAGTTGATCAGAAAAACAGCCAACAGACTGCAGGAATATAGCAGCCTGTTTGTTTTGTTGGGGGATAATCAGACCATCGAATCTAGTTGTAAGCTTAGTATGCTTAGGGCACAAAGACACGGCACTAAGCACTTGTTTCATCCTTATTGTACGGTATCACTTTACGATGAATAATTTTTATATTCGTATATTCCCTCGATTGAAAAAAATGTACTATTCAATACAAAAATAATAAAAGATTTCTTAACCAAAATATAAATTTTTACGTATTAGATACTAGAGGAGGTAGTGATTCATGTTTCAATATGAATCTGCGAATTGTCAATTATGGAACAAATAATGGATTATGAAAACACGATACTCGATATTAAGGCGATAATTGATTTAGGAAGAAATGCAGCGTATTCTGCGGTAAGTAAATCCATGGTTCTAACTTACTGGAACATTGGAAAAAGAATTGTTGAAGAGGAACAAAAAGGAAAAAGCCGAGCTGAATATGGAAAAAGACTGATATCTATCCTCGCAAAAGAATTAACGCAAGAATACAGAAACAGTTATTCATCACGTAATCTTCATTATTATGTAAAGTTATATATGTATTTCCCTAACTGTGAAATTGTGAACGCATGCGTTCACAATCTTAAATAGACACATTTCCGATACTTACTTAGCGCAGAAGATGAGGAAGCCCGAATATGGTATATGAATGAAGCATAAGACAACACTGAAATCTCTGCAGTATTCTAATTTACGTTAATTTCCAAAGCTGTCTTATCTTTTCTCTAAAGTAAAACGGATGTCTTTTGACATCCGCATTTGAAATTAGATCCTTTTATAACATTTGTTTGGCGAAAGCCATTGCCGTCTTTCCACCATCATGGATGATGTCAACACCTGTCAGATATCCGTGTCCCGGAGCCAGCAGATGACAAATTAAATCTGCCATCTCTTCAGATGTACCAAAACGGTTATAAACAGTTCCGCGTTTAATGCTTTCCTGCATCGCATCATCATTTCCGCCTGCTAACATTGGAGTATAGAAAGAACCAGGTGCGATACTGATAATGCGGCTGTTGTTTTTGCGGGCGACACGAGTTGCGTTAGCCTGTGTATAATATTGAACATAACGCTTGCTCATCGCATAGGTCATGTAGCTGTCACCTAAAGCAGCCATACGAGGGTCATTTGGCTGAGCAGTCAGTTCAAGCTGTCTTGCGATAAATTGGTCTTCACTGAGGGTTTGTGTCTGATCCCAAAGTTCTTTTTCCTCTTTGCTTGGACCCGGATAGAAATTTCCGGTAATGGAGGAGAAATTCACAACATAGGAATCATCGAGATATGGAAGGAAGGCCTCCAATACATAATGAGTTCCTAACATATTGATCTTGATGATTGGTTCTTTTGGCATGCCTGCATAGTCAACACCCGCTGCATTCACAACATTGCCGATTGGTGCAATCGTGAGTGCATATTCCACAAACGCTTTCAAAGATTCTTTATCGGATACATCGCAAGTTTTTCCATAGGCTTCAACACCGGCTTCTTTAAGCTCCTCTAGTGCGTTATTCAATCTTTTTTCATTTCTTCCACCGATAAGAACCGGTCCGTATACGCTTAATGCTTTAGCAGTAGCCAGACCCATTCCAGAAGTGCCACCTGTAATAACTTGTAGTTTTTTTTCTGTCATAAATATATACCTTTCTTGTTCACATTCATTATATCGTCCTAATTCAGATAACACAACGAGCTTTTTTTTAGATGATTTGCCTGAACGATTATTTTGTGATAAAAGAATTGCTTTTTGATATGATTCAAAACAAAAGAGGCAATCCGGAAACTGCCTCTAAAATGGTTTAGTTATCGGTAAAATAAAGCATTATTATTATTCGAACACCGGATGTGGAATTGTTTCTACATCAAAGTCTTCGTTTCTGCCTTCTTTAATATAAGGGAATAAAGAAATTCTAGCTTTAATACGAACTTGGTCAGTTCCCTTATTTCCCCAAAGGATTTCAACTTCTTTGCCTTCTTCTACGATATCGTGTTCAATAGTTCCGATTGAAATCATCTGACGAGTCTTTGAAGAGAACATTCTTCCGGAAGAGCATCCCACAAATTTTTCTCCATCGTATACTTCGTCAATGTGCAATGTGCCATTTCCCAATACATAGTCATAGTCACAAGGGAATTCAATTGGATCGACTTTGCGTGTTGGATCAAAAGCAGCTTTCATAGCTTCACAAATGGAATCTACATCCCATATCAGTGTGCAGGCTGTTTTATAATTTCCTTCTAATTCTTTCTGCAATGCTTCTTTTCCAATAAACTCGTGATCAAAACGAATCAATTTTGTCCATCCGTTTTCGATAGGAGAACGGAAAACTAAATCTGAATCCGATGGAAGAGAACCGGAAATATTCCATTCTACACCCGGAATAGGGAAGGCATAATGTTCTGTGCCTTGAGGAATGGAACCTTCACAATGACAGGTAACGTATGGAAGTTTTCCTAATTGTTTAATGCCGTATGGCTGACCAACACGAAGCACTTCGTTTAAAACATCTAAACAATCTTCTGTTAAACCGTGAATTTCGTATCCAAGTGTTCCGGCCATTCCGGTTCTTAAAATGAATACCTCTTTACCGGCAATTTTTAATCCCTGCTTAATCCACATAAATTGCAAGTCATGCAAATCGGTTCGGGTTGCCTGTTCTACAATTTCCAAAGAACGCGGGCCGCACATCTGATAGAAGAAGTGAGATTCCGTGCAGTCTTCGCTGGTGACACGGAATCGATCTTGGAAGAATACATGATTCAACATTACAGGATCCGGTAGGAACATCGAATAGAATGTGTCTTCTGCTAAACGCATAACAATTCCATCCTGCATAATTTTTCCATTCGGTAAACATACAATAACGTGTCTTGCTTTTCCTACCGGGAATTTTTTAAAGGTGTTAACGGAAGCGGCAGTAAGTAAATCCAGGTATTCAATGCCGTGGATTAAATAGTTCATGGCAGGATTCAATCCACCGTGAATGTAGGATGTTTCATACCAGCTTAGTTCTTCATCCAGCCATCCGGTATACGAAAATGCCTGCAGTGGGAATTTTCCGTCTGCCATAGGTGTAAACATTCCTTCGTGAGAAGTGAGAGTTGTGTTATGAGGTACACTGTTGTTCATGAAAGGTGTAAATTTAAGTTCTTGTGTCATAGTTATCATCTCCTTAATTTCATTATAAGTAGATGATTTGTGTAAAATAAGCGTTATTTTGTCAGAAAAAAACACAAAAAATCCGACATTTGTCGGATTAATACAAGAAATGATAAATTCGGAAAGAAACCATTAAATGAAAGATGCTATCGCTTTTCTCCAAATCAATATGTGTTAGCTGCTTGATTTTTTCTAAGCGGCTATAAAGGCTGCTTCGATGAATGTGTAACTGGTCGCTGGCCTTTTGAATGTTCTGGTTATTTTCTAAGAAAACTTCTAATGTTTCAAACAGACAGACACTGTGACGGGCATCGTATTCTTTGAGGATGAACAGCGAAGAATGAATACACTCTTTACACTTTTCTATCGGCGCACTGGATAAAAGATCTAGGAAGACAACATCTTCGTAGAAGCTTATTTTCTTCTTCGATATGCGTAGAGCCAGAATTGCCTGCTGATAGAATTTCGGTAAATCATAAAGATCGCTGCATGTTTTAGAAATAGATAATCGAAGAGAATAACCATTTAGTATGGAGGTGAGGATCTCTTCCTTTAATGATTCTTCGTCTATAATTAACACAATGCGCTCTTCGTAAAGAATAGTCAGGCACCAGGAAAACACAGAAGAAATGGAGTCTAAAAGGTAGTACAAAGAAAGACCGGGTGTATTTTCGTATTCAAAGACAATGATTCGCATCCTTTTGGGAATGGAAAGATGTAAAAGAGCGATTCTCTGTTCTAATTCCTCTTTAGGAATGGAATGATGAAGAAGATCATTTAACAAATTGAAATACGGCACTTTCTGCATTCCGGTTTGATTGGTATATAACAATTCATAAAATACAACCTGGCAAAAGAATTTATAAAGCTTTTCATCTTCTTTAGAGATGGGATGATTCATAACCATAGTTGCCATTGCGACCATGCCTTCTTTATCCCGGATTCGACAGCCTAAAAAAGGATGCTCATAAAAATCAAACAAACCGTAAATTGGTTCGTCGCTGGAAAGAATGTGCTTATACACACCGTCTTTTTCCACTTTGTTTGAAGCTTCAATGGACATCCGGTTGTCTGGAAACAGGATGCGCCAGGTGTTTTCATCTTCCTCGCTCGCACTTGATTTACATAATAATTTAAAGCTTTTGTCGTTGATAAAAATAGGATTGCCAAACACAAGGGAAGCTGTATTTACGATGCTTTCTAAACCTTTTCTGTCAAATAACGCCTGCGATATCAGATTCTTTTTTTCTTCATATGTCATCGGTCTCATACACCTAGTATAAATTATAGAGTTTGAATAGAAAACCACTTTATTGTTTTCGGCAATAATGACGAAAAACATAGATTTTCCTATATATCTTTACCATATGCATCCCTATCATAACTTGTTAGTATTTTGGCAAAGGCAGGTAAGCGTATGAAAAAATATCCTAATTTATCAAAACCAATCACAATTCGTGGAGTTACTTACAGAAACCGAATTTTTTCAACTCCAACCGGTTTAACCTATCCAGATGAATACAGTGGACAGCCGGATTTTAGAACTGTTTTATTTTATGAAAAAAAGGCTCGTGGAGGAGTAGCCAGTGTAAACTACGGAGAAACTCCGGTTAACGATGTTGATGCAGTACGACGTCCAAATGTAGATGTGATTCGTCCGGATTTTTCTCGTTTTATTTTACCGGCAAAAGACTGGATCAAATTAACGGATGCGATTTCAAGACATGGAGCTAATTCCTGCGTACAGTTAGCTCATGCAGGATTGTTTGCGATGCCGTTTTTTAATAAAGCTACAACAGGAACTGTTGTTGGTCCAATGGACATGGACAAAGAAATGGGTGTGCATGTAAAAGCTATGGATCAAGAAGATATGGACCGAATTGCCAATGATTTCGCCGAAGCGGCATTATGTGCTGTGCAATCCGGATTCAATCAAGTTATGGTTCAGTGCTGTCATGGATGGCTGTTAGCTCAATTCTTATCTCCATATTGGAACAAACGACAGGATGAATTTGGAGGAAGCATCGAAAACCGTGCAAAGTTCCCTTTGCAGGTATTAAAGGCGGTTCGTGACAAAATCGGTCCAAACATTGTTATTCAAATTCGTATAAGCGGGGATGAGCATCAGAAAGAAGGATGGTCAATTGAAGACTGTGCTGCATTCTGTAAAATGGCAGATGAATATGTAGATATCATTGAAATCTCTTCCGGAGATTATCATAATTCCGAACACTATTGCTGGAACAATCCGTTAATGGGACGTTTCACAAATATTCCTATCGCAAGAGCACTGAAAAAAGCAGGAGTGAAAGCATACTTAACGGCTGTAGGATCCCATAATGATCCAAAAATGATGGATGAATTAATTGGGGAAGGTGTAATTGATTTCTTCTCTATTGGACGCGGAATCTTAGCGGATCCGGATCTTCCAAAGAAATGGTTGACCGGAAAAGAGGAAGATGTAAAACCATGTATTCGCTGTTCTGATTGTATGGCCGGACTGTATACAGGATTCTATCGCTGCAACATCAACCCAACTGCCGGACAGGAAGCTTACTTATTAAACACACCATCTCCAAAATCAAGTAAAGATGTTGTTGTGATTGGAGGCGGAGTAGGCGGAATGGAAGCTGCCATCACCGCATGCGATCGTGGTCATAATGTAACTATCGTAGAAAAGAATGAAAAACTAGGCGGTACTTTATTGTTTGCTGATTATGGACATAAGCAGGAACTAAAAGATTTAAAAGATTACTATATCCGACAGGTTGAAAAGCGTGATATCAAGGTTTTATTGAATACAGAGGCTAATACAGCTTTATTAGATTCTTTAAATCCTACCGATATTATTGTAGCAGCAGGATCAACTCCAAGAGTTCCGAAAATTGCCGGTATTGAAAATGCACGTTATGCGACAGAGGCTTATTATCATCCGGAAACAATCGGACAAAAGGTTATTCTAATCGGTGCGGGTTTAATTAACTGCGAAATTGCGGTGAGCTTATTAAAAGAGGGCAAAGAGGTAACGTTGATTGAATTAACAGATCAAATCGCAAGAGATGCAAATATGTTTATCAAGCCAACATTAAATGAAATCTTTGCCGGGTACCCGGATACTTTACATACTATTTTAAAGGCTGCTACAAAATCAATCTCTGCAAACGGAGTGACTTATACCGATGAAAACGGACAGGACATCTCCATTGAAGCCGATACTGTATTGTACGCAGTGGGTAGTGCACCAAATACTGCAATTGTAGAAGAAGCACAGGACTGGCCAAATTGGGAAACCTTTAGAGCCATTGGTGATTGTACCGGTGCCAGCATTGTTAGAAAGGCAATTCACCAGGGACATTTTGCCGCTCTTGATATTTTATAAGAAACAAGCTCGGATGTTTGTCATCCGAGTTTTTTCGTGGAATAATAAAGTATATGAAAATCAATTTACCTATCATTTATGATCGCCTGCAGTGCGAAAACATGAAACTGAAAGAATGTGACATATACGACCTGTCTTTGCAGCAGACCCGCTTATTTCAAAAGGAAGTGCCGCCACAAAAAGAATATGTCTATATTGTGTCCGGAAATGATTATGATCTTTACTACGAGATATTGAAAAGGAACAGTCTGATTCTCGTAAATCCACAAGATAGAATTCCAAATCGTAATGCCATAGTGATCGAGCAGGAAATCGATTTACTCTCTTTATTCTACCGGGCGCAGGATATTTTTCTGTTTTTTGAAAACTGGAGTCAAAGGGTAATCACTTCCATTTTAAAACAAAAGGATTTTGTTTCGCTTTCCAATGAAATAGGAGTTGTGCTGAACAATCCGATAGCGCTGTTTGACCTTTCATTTTGTCTGATTGGTACGGCAGGCACGATTCCGGAAAAAGAAAAGTTAAATCGAGAATGGATGGATATTCTGGAACACGGATTGGCACCTATTGAATCTTACAACATTCCTGAAAAAGACATGTATTTTTTTGCAAGACATAAAAATGAAGTCTATGTTCCGGCAGGAAATCCTTATGGAAACACAGATCTTTTTGTAAATATTTATGTTCATCATGAACTGTTCGGTATAGTTGCGGTGACCAATCTTCTGGCGGATATATCATTGGGTGACAAGGCAATTCTGACAATTGTACGAGATTACTATGAACAGTATTTTTCATTGTCTTTTAAAGAAAAGAGTAACTACAATGTCATTCATTATTATCTTCAACAATTGCTGGACCAGAAATATATTCCTTTTGAGACTTTGGAATATCATCTACAAAAGATTCATTGGAAAAGCACAGGTGTTTTTACATTAGGCTGTCTTTGTCAGAATTCCGGAGAATATATTCAAAATGGACAAATTGAACATGCGTATTCAAGAATTAAAAAGAAGATGAATGACATCATTTGTCTGGTGTATCATAACAACATTATCGTCATTCAAAACAATGACGAAGAACCTATTTCTTCATTAGAAAATGAAATAAAGAAATTGAATCTACGCTGTGGATTAAGCTTTACCGTTGGCGATTTAAAAGAAATCGGCATTGCCTATGAACAAGCGTTAGCTTCCATAGAATACGGCAGAACCAACAACAAAGATCAGGTTATATGGAGCTTTGAGGATGCCTATGTTGAATTTGTAAAAAACGAGCTTGGTCAGAAAAAGGATTTTTTGGTGCACCCGGTGATCAAATCGCTGGCTCAATACGATTATCTCCACAAAACGGAATATTTGAGATTACTAAAGACATATATCTTAGCCGGCCAAAATAGTAAAAAGGCAGCAGAATTATTATACATGCATCGAAATACGTTCCTCTATAAGCTGGAAAAAATAGAAAACATACTTAATATCAAAGTATCGAATCTAAACGAAAAGGAAAGAGAAATCATTCTATATTCCTTACTTCTCATATAAAATATAAGTCGCAGCAATATCGAGACTGAAAATGGGGGATTGTATGATTAAAACAGATATCTATATTGGATTAAATGACCGCATCACAAAAGAACAGAAATTTAACACCGGCCGATATATAGAAGTACTAAAAATGGTTTGTAGAAACTATCAGGTTCCGTTTTCCTTCAATTTGGTACAGGGAGGATATATGCATGAATCCGGAGAATATACAGAGGAAAATACATTGGTCCTCTCATTAATTGATATTGACGAACAAACCGTAAATGAAATTGCCGAGGACGTCTGTATGTTTTTCAATCAGGAATCAGTACTGATCACAACGGATCGAGTTCGTACACATAGTATTAAAAGAGGAGAAGATTAGAAATCAAAAAAACACCTTTGGAATGATATGAATCCAGAGGTGTTTTTGATTAGATTAACTTATTCGGTTCTCTTTCAACTTTTCATATTATTTTATTTTAAGATTTTTCTTCATTTTGCCTTGTACAGCTGCGAGTTTTTTATCCCTCGATTAAATATTCCAACAATTCATCTTTCGATAATTTCTCAATGCCAAAATCAGATAAATCTCTTCCTGTATTCCAGCAGTCTCTATTCATGATGGAGCCGCCTAAGGTTACCATAGAATCCATAATTGGTGTTTCAACACCGATATGTTTTGCCAATTTAGACCATACCGCCAAACCAAATGGAATATCTTCTGTATAGTAACGATAGTTAAATGTAGGCGGAATCGCAATTTTCGCAAAGGAAGGATTGCCGGATACTGCCACACGTACATCATCGGTTTGGATGGCAGATCCAATTTCATGGGCAACGATGTCATATTTATATCCAAGTGCCTTTAAGATGGAACAGCGCTCCAGGTCTAACTGTTCTGTTGCTCGTGCTACACAATCGCTGAAGCCTTCTGTATAGTAATAGAATGGTTCCTTGGCATATTCTATTCTTCCGGCATTCAAAATACATCCCGGTACATGAATAATCGGATTTAAACTGGATAAGCCACAGGCAATAACGCTTTCACAGGATATAACGCTAGGGAATAATTCACTGATTATAGATATTGCTTCATCTGTATGTTTTGAAGGAATTACCCCAACTTTCAAAGGCTCAAAACGGCTCATCACAAGGACCTGTCCATCGCCCAGAAGTCTAACCGCATATGGAAGGGTATGCGATTCTCCCACAATAATCTGTTTTCCGGCTTTTTTGAATTCGTTATAGAAAGTTAACGATCCAAAGGTTCCCGGAAGAACGAAGACATACTGTCCTTCCTTAATTACTTGCGCAAGCTTGACTACCAATGAGTTATGTACAAAGGCCGGAACCATCACAAGAACTACTTCTGCATTTTCTACAGCTTCCTTTAAATCACTGGTTACTTTATAAATCTCTACTGTTCCTGTACCAATTGCGCCTTTATATTCAATCTTTTTAGTCTCAAATACAGACTGCATATGGGATACAAAATCTGCATCTTCATACAACGTAACCTCAAATCCCTTTACTGTTAAATCAGCTGCTGCGGCATGACCTCCATTGCCACCGCCTAAAATTGTAATGTGTTTCATATGTATAAACTCCTTACTTGTTGTATTCATTATAGCGCCATATGGCATATCGAGAATAAATAATTCCAATTCATCCATATAATTTACACAATAAGAAAGGACCGGTTCCGGTCCTAATAGAGATATGAACTTATTTATCAGATGCTTTTAATATCGGTAACATGAAGGCTGCTTTGAAATACGATTGGTCAACAGAAAGGTTTAAAATCCCATTTGCCTGTTCCAAAGTTTTCCTTACTATCTTTAACCCAAATCCATGCATATCTTTATCATTTTTTGTTGTGTCGAGGGATGGATTTGCTGCCAATACGTTTTTTGTGACATAGTTTTTGATCTCACAATAAAAATACCCCTTCACATTTCGTATGGATATTTGAATATCCGGTGTTTTTTCTTTTCTGCTAGATTCAATCGCATTATCGATTAAATTGCTTAATGCTGTACCTGCAGCAGTATCATCATAGGTAATATCCTGGGGAAGGTTGATCTCAACATGAAAAGGAATATTGTATTTCTCTGCCTGCTCCTGCTTTTGGAGAAGCAGGTAATCCAAATATGTACTTCCGGTTTCCAAACTCTTTAAATTCGTTGATATTCGATCCACTACAGTACCGATTTCTTCTTCCAGTTTTTCATATTCCTGGTTGTGCATAAGAACCTGGAGTTTGAAGTATTGATTTTTCAATTCATGTCGTTCCTGGCGGATTTTGGTTCTTAGCTCTGAAATCTGTTCAAAAGCTGCCTGATCTGCTTTCGCACGTGTTAGTGCCTGAGATAAGCGATTTTGTTCTTCATAATGCCTTGCCAGTTCCGCAAACAAATAATAGATAACCGGCATATCCATCAGGAGAATTAAATAAGTGAGCGCATGTCCTAAATTCGGAAAATATCCCGGAATCATTACGGCGATAAGAATACTTAGAGGAAGATACAACATAATAATCTTAGTTTTTAGATTTAACTCTAAACCTGTTTGAATATGATGTCTTTTAAAGAGCTGGGAAAACATATATAGAAACAAGAAAAGAAGAATTTCCAGACCCAGATCCATAAAAATATAAAGATCTTGGTTTATTGTGCCTTCTAAGCTATACATCGGCAGACAAAAAGCTCGGTATAGTTGAATAGATGCTACAAAGAACAGTATAAAGATTAACTTAGAAAAAAGCCTTCCCTGCAGATAATAATGTGATAGTAACAGTCCTAATAGGAACACACATAAAAAATAATAAAAATAATGAACAGGGGTAGAAAAAATTAAATCATCAAAAAAAGTAAGAAGAACACCTTGAAATAATAAGGTGAAAATCAAAGCTCCGGATAGAGTAAAAACCCATGAAGAATTATGGGCATATTTTTCCTTCACAGGGAAATTGGCCTGTAAAGAAATCAGCAGAAACATAAAACAAATGGTACTGTCGATCGAATAGGTTCTATAGAAATTATAAAACTGCTCTAACATTTATTCTTCCTCCGATTGTACAAGAGAAATGAATTGGCCGTGAACCTTTGAACTTAAAGAGCGGCTTAAAGGAATCACAGTATGATTGATCAATTGTATTTCACTTTTCCCGATTTGGTAAATAGCCCGCCAGTTGACAAGATAGCTTCGATGACATTGAATGAATCCCCATGGTTCCAGATTGTTTTTCATTTCATTCATAGTACAGCGAATCAAAGTATCTCGAGAAGCCGTCACCATTCTGCAGTCTTTTCTTTGTGCTTCCGCATATAAAAGGTCATTTACATCAAAAGAGTAAATGTCGCCTGTAGATGCTTCTGTAATATAGATTATGTTTTGTGATTTCTCATGTATTTTAGACAGGATATCCAAAATGAGTTTATCCATTTCTACTTCAAAATAGTTTTTCCGTATAAACCGGAAAGGCTGCACTTCAAAGGAACGAAATACCAGCTGGTCCTGACTTGAAATGAATACAATCGATGCATGAGGAAAGATTGCTTTAATTTTGGAAGCAAGAGTAATCCCATCCATTCCCGGCATTTCAATATCAAGAAACAGAATGTCATAATGGGTGGTGGACGTTAACCTTTTTAGGAAGGCTTGTGCGTCTTCATATTGTACGATTTCAATAAGTTCGTGATGTTGTTTAAATCCGTTTTTCAGCTTTTCAGAAATAAAACTTCTGATTACTGCATCATCTTCAATAAGCGCTGCTTTAAGCATAATATCCCTTCTTTATGTAGATTTAACGTATCACAGAAAAGCAAAACCCGTCAATTTTGATTTATCACTCTAAAGTATCCGTTGAAATTGTGCAATTCGTACCGTATTTTTACCGTTCGTACCGGCAGGGTTTGTGCTGTATTACAATATTCATAGAAACCCAGGGACGGGAAAAGGAGAGACTGTATGAAAAAGAAATTAGCTTTGGTGCTTGCCACACTCATGTCATTTCAATTAACCGCATGTAGTTCAGGAGGTTCTGAAAAAGAAGAACCTACAGAAACAGCACCGGTTACGGTTGAATATGAAAGACCTCGTACAATTGTAACAACCGATTTAGAATGTGATGATATTGCCGCATTAATTCATTTACTGCTGTATACAAATGATATTGATTTAGAAGGTATTGTTACAACTTCATCCACATATCATTGGAATGGTGATGGAAAACATACACAGGCAGAGATTAATGAGCATACCATTAATGCTGAACATCAGGATGTTGGAAACGATTTAAAAGAATGGCGTCCGATGGACTTAGAGTATCTTCCTGCATTGATTCAGAATGAATATACCGAAGTATATCCAAACTTATCTGCCAATGATGAACGCTATCCTACTCCGGAAGAATTACTTGGAAGAATCTATAATGGTAACTATGAATTTGAAGGAGATACCCGCAAGGCAACAGACGGATCTGACTTTATTATGGAGTGTTTACTGGACGATGATGACCGTACACTGTATCTGGAAGCATGGGGTGGATCCAATACTGTAGCCAGAGCATTAATGTCTATTGAAGAAAAATATGCCGGAACCGATGAATGGGAAGAAATCTACAAAAAAGTATGTGATAAAGGTGTTCTTATTTCCTTCGGTGACCAGGACTATACATACGAAGACTACATTAAAGTAAAATGGCCGGATATGGGAAGAATGTATTGTGTTACGGCTGCCTATGGATATGGCATGGAAAACAGTGCACCATTAGATATTCAATATACTTTCCGTGGTGATTGGTTAAAAGAAAATATCAAATTTGATCATGGTTCTTTATTAGAAGCATATCCGTTAATTGGTGATGGACTACACTACAATGGTGAAATTGACAGCAGCCAGTTTGGTGATATAGAAGTAGTAAGAAACAGCTGGCTAATGTATATGGGAATTGATTTCCAGGAATATGATTTCATTTCAGAAGGAGATGCTCCTTGTTTCATGTACCTGATTCCGGTTGGCTTACGCGGCCTTGAAAACAGTGACTACGGAAGCTGGGGAGGCCGTATGAAAGATGGTCAGGCAGTCCAGGAATATGACCCAACAAGAGGTATGTTAACAGATGGATACAGCGCACATCGCTGGTTATATGCTTATCAGAATGATTTCGCATCCAGAGCAGACTGGTGTGTATCATCTTATAAAAACTGCAATCATCCTCCGGTAGTAACAGCTGAGACTTTGGATTATCACGTTACAGCAGGTGAAACCATCGAATTGACTGGTCTTGCATCCGATCCGGATAATGATGAATTATCCGCTAACTGGTTTGTTTATAAAGAAGCCGGTAAATACAATGGAAAATTTGCGTCTGCAATGGATGTTTGGAAACATAATGAATTAAATACAAGCTTTACAGTTCCGGAAGATGCACAACCGGGTGACTACTTTAACCTGGTATTAGAAGTATCTGATAATGGATCTCCATCTTTGACAAGATACGCACAGGTTATCGTCACTGTTGATAAAGCCGCTGAAAAACAAGAAGAAAAGAATTATTAAGATTGCTTGAATCCCTGTAGAGAAATCCACAGGGATTCTATTATGTTTGGACACACTGTCCAAACAAAAAGGAAACTGTTATACTGATAAAAAAGCGTGGAGGTAACAAACATGATCCGTAGAAAAGAAGAACGTAATATTGAATATCGCGAGCATATGCGAGATGGAGATGGAACTGTACAATTAAACCATATCATCCATGAACCAAGTGAATTAAATGATAAGGGACGCCTGTTCTCCCATTTACATTTAGAGCTGGGCTGCAGTATTGGCTGGCATATCCACGAAAAGGATTCTGAATTATTCTATATCCTAAATGGTACAGCTGAATACTCTGATAATGGAACAATTGTTACATTGAATCCGGGAGATGTATCCATCTGCTCTGCAGGAACAGGTCATTCCATTCGCAATATCGGTGAAGGACCATTGGATTTTGTCGCATTAATCGTTTACGCATAGGAGAGATGATAGATTATGAAATTCTACATGCCTGTAAAAGTATATGATGAAAAAAGATGTGTAGCGAATCATGCCGAAGAACTTGCATCTCTTGGAAGAAAAGCATTGATTGTGACTGGTAGAAGTTCAGCAGAGAAAACAGGTGCTCTAAGTGATGTATGTGAGGCGTTAAAACAGTTTGAGAAAGAATGGTGTGTATTCAATGGAGTGGAAGAAAATCCATCTGTTGAAACCGTTAGAAAAGCAGCTTCCATCGGTATGGAAGAGGGCTGCGATTTTGTGATTGGAATTGGTGGGGGCTCACCTATGGATGCTGCCAAAGCTATTGCGTTTTTGATGAAACAGAAAAATGCAAAAGCAGATCTTTATGATGCATCTGCAGGTGATGATGCTCTTCCTGTTGCATGTGTTCCTACTACATGCGGAACCGGTTCGGAAGTAACAGGAGTATCCGTATTAACTGTCCATGAAAAGAAGACAAAGAAATCCATTCCTCATAAGATTTTCCCAGATATTGCGTTAATTGATGGCAAATATTTAAGTGCAGCACCTCAATCTATGATTACCAATACTGCAGTGGATGCCCTTGCTCATATGATGGAAAGCTATCTGAGTAAAAAAGCGGATGATTACAGTAAAGCAGTTGTCATTGAAGGATTGAAAATCTGGAATCAGTGCAAAGATGTGATTGATGGAACCCGTACAGCAGATGAAAAAGATTATTCTGTTTTGATGCGCGCATCCACATTTGCCGGCATTGCGATTGCCCAAACAGGTACATCGATTCCGCACGCACTATCTTACATTTTGACCTATGATGATAAGATTGCGCATGGAAGAGCCTGTGGTTTATTCTTGGCACGATTTGTAAAGGAAGCCCTTCCGGAAGATAAAAATCCTATTTTGAAAGCAGCCGGTTTTAAAGATGCGGATGAATTCATAAACTGGATTGAAAAAGTCTTTGAGGGAACAGAAGTTCGCAAAGAAACCTGGCAAAGAGCATACGATACAGTTGTAAAAGACCAAGTTCGTATGACAAGCTCACGTGTCATCTTGGATGCAGAAGTATTAAAGCGAATCGTTGGAATAGAATAAATATGAATCCCTGTGATATGCAGGGATTTTCTTTTCTCTAATTTCGTGTAACATAATATTAGAAACTAAACATGAGGTGATTAAAATGAGTATATTTCCGGAGCATTTTTTATGGGGTGGTGCAACATCGGCAGCCCAGATTGAAGGTGGCTATGATATAGGAGGAAGAGGGCTTTCTCATATGGATATGGTTCGCTTTAAGGGAAAGGATAAAGAAACAGGAGCCGGCACACAGGTTTTAAGTGCTGCTGATGTTCGTTATTATAAAGAACATGAAAAAGATTATTTCTTCCCATATCGTAAGGGAAATGATTTTTATCATCGATACAAAGAAGATATTGCCTTAATGGCAGAAATGGGATTCAAGACATTCCGTATGTCCATCAGCTGGAGTCGTTTATTCCCAACGGGAACAGAAGATATGCCGCTTAAGGAAGGTGTAGAGTTCTACCGAAATGTATTTACGGAATGTAAGAAAAATCATATTGAACCACTAGTTACGATGATTCATTATGAAATTCCACTCTATCTAGCAGAAACAATTAATGGATGGGAATCCAGAGAAACTGTTGATTATTTTGTACATTATACAAAGTTTTTGATTGATGAATATCATGATCTTGTCAAATATTGGATTACCTTTAATGAAATTAATATGGTCATGAATCATTCTTATCTTGGCGGAGGCATGTTTGTTGAAAAGGCTAAGACAGATGAGAAATCCTGTATTTATCAGGCATTACATCATATGTTGGTGGCAAGCGCTTTGACGGTAGATTATTTCCATCAAACGCAGAAAGATGGCATGATTGGCTGCATGATTGCCCGTTTATTGAATTATCCATATACCTGCAAACCGGCCGATTGTCTTGCCCAGCAGGCTCAGGACAGATTCAATTTCTTCCCAATGGATGTACAGGCAAAAGGATATTATCCGCAGTTTATCCTGAATTATTATAAGGATCAGAACATTGAATTAGAGATTTCAGATGAAGATAAGGAAATTCTAAAAAAGGGAAAGGTCGATTTTACCGGAATCAGCTACTATCATACGGGTGTTATATCTACAGACCCGGATAAAGTAGAGGATATCGGAAAATTTATCCGCAACTTAGAGAATCCGTATATTGAAAAGACTTCCTGGGGATGGGGAATTGATCCTTCCGGCTTACGTTATACTCTCAATGAGATGACAGATCGATATGGACTTCCAATCATTATCTTGGAAAATGGATTAGGCTATTATGAAAAATGAGATGCACACAATCAAATTCATGATACGTATCGTATCGAATATTTATGTGCCCATATTCAAGCGATTAAAGATGCCATTAAAGATGGAGCTAACGTGATCGGATATACACCCTGGGGATGGATTGATTTGGTTTCCTGTTCCTTCGCTTCGATGTCAAAACGCTATGGGTTTGTCTATGTAGACGCGGATGATTATGGAAACGGTACCTATGACCGATATAAAAAAGATTCTTTCTATTGGTATAAAAAGGTAATTGAAACAAACGGAGAAGATTTAGCTTAAATGAAAAGGCTCTTAACACAATTGTTAAGGGCCTTTTGAATTAGTCTTCAAATTCGATTTCTAAATCACGGAAGAATGCTTCCGTACCGATTTCAGAGAAGAAACCAACCGAACCGCGGGCATCTTTTCCGTGTTTCATATCTTTGACGACAAGAACCGGTTCTTTTTCATCATTTAGGTAATATTCAGATGTGTCATCACGGATTACGGCTTTAAGCTCTACCCATTCATCCAAACCATAGTTCATTGGGGCTTCATATCCTGTAATATTAAATTCACGGAAGTACGCAAAGGTATAACCCGGATAAGAGAAATATTGGCAGCCATGGGCTCTTCTTACCGGATCTGGATGATTGCCATTAGTTGGGCGAATATAGAAAGATTCAAATTCACTGTTATCTTCTTTTACTCTAAAAACGATACCGATAAAGCCACGGGCAAAATCCGGTGCATCCGGTAATAGCCGGCTTAACATTTTAACGCGGATTGTTCCGTTATGGAAATCGCAGTCTTTTAATTTCAACATAGTGTTTTCATCAAAGAGCATGATCTTATCCGCTTTGACAACACGAATCGCAGCTTTTCCATCTACTTCTGTATTGTCTGATGCAGTATAGATATCTTCAAAATTAATGACATCTGTTTCAACTTTTTTTATCATAGCTATCTCCTTTTCTCTCCTTTTTTTATAACATTTTGTTTAGAAAAAGAGAAGTAAGACGTTTGGATAAAATTTTTTATGGTATAGAATCTGAAAGTTGCGTTTCTTTCATGGATAAACAGTAAGAAAAACCTGTCTTTTGACAGGCTTTGTATATTATTCAAAATCTATGTGGACATTCAGGATCGTTCCGGAAGCGGCGTCAATTTCATATTTATAGTCTGTATCACCTTTTTTAAACTCGACTTTGATGATGTCGTATCCATTTTCATATTTATGGTAAACGTTTGTAAAGGCGACATCCTGGATAGGAACTCCTGCATTCTGAATCGCAATTTCTTTGGCTTCGTTTTCGTCGATATGATTTAAATTCACTCCCTGTGCAGGTGGTGAGGTATCTGTCGAAAAGTCAACGGCAAGTGTTGATGGGCTCATTGCGATTCCTGCTGCTCCGCATAAACATGTGCCGATAATTGCAAGTTTCACAATTGAGAACATATTATTTTCTCCCTGGTTATATAATCGTTTCTATTCCGTTATTTATTTATAGAATGCCGGGCCTATTTTGGAATCCAGAATTTGTCCTGTTTTCGCATCGGTTTCGTAATCGTATTCTACTCCATGGTACATGAATTCAAGTACGATCTTTGCGGAACCATCTTCAAATTCCGTATCAACTTTGGAGAAGGTTACATCCTTAGTAATTAATCCGGCATCGGAAATGACAATTTCCTTCGCGTGTGCCGGAGTAATGACTCCCACTGTTTTTAAATGGTGAATTGCTGTACCAAAATGTGCAAGATCATATTTGATTGTAGATTTCGAATGTACTGCAATTCCTGCTGCAGCTAATAAACATGAACCAACAAATAAGCCGTGAATAAATCCGATCATAATAAAACCCAATGTCATTCAGTTAAGCCAATGCTCTTTACTGAATGTCTACTGAAATCACTCAAAGAAAGAGCGAACTTCATTTGATATAGTT
>CACYBS010000040.1 GCA_902772725.1 Erysipelothrix rhusiopathiae | reverse complement strand
GTTTTTTTTTTTTTCATCAATTAATCCAGAGAATCTTTATAGTATTGGTCCAGCTTATCCATCAAAAAGATAATTCCCTTTCTTAACAGTAAAGCTGCCACAATACATGCAATCAATATTAATACTTCCATAAGAAGACCTCTACAATTTAAAACATTTCATAATATCTTCGGTCTTACCGAGGATCAATAAATTCCAATCCGGAGTCAACACAGTCTCGGGACCTAATGCCAGATTGGTCTGATTGCGATTCTTTAATCCCAGAATGTTGATGTTGTAACGACGGCGGATATCAATCTGTCCAATCGACTTTCCAACCCATTTTTCCGGAATCTTTACTTCAAAGATGGAGTGCTCATCATCCATTTCGATATAATCGACGATGGATTGGGAGCTGTAGCGAATCGCTGCCCACTTGGCAATCTGCCTTTCCGGATAGATCACTGCATCGGCCCCATTGCGGGATAGAAACTTGGCATGTACATCTCTGGCAGCCCGGGATATAACCATCGGTGCTCCCTGCTCTTTCAATAAGGAAGTAACCTCAAGGGAATTTTGAAAATCATCTCCGATGCATACATAACAGATATCAAAATCACTGACACCCAGTGACTTCACAAAGTTTGAGCTGGCTGCATTGCCGATCTGGGCACTGGTCACATAGTCAAGTACCGCATCTACCCTTGATTCAAGTTTATCTACAGCCATGACCTGATGGCCCTGGGAGTTCAATTGACGGCATACATGACGTCCAAATCTTCCGAGTCCTACTACTAATACTGATTTCATAATTCCCTTTCTAGCCGACCGATATAATGGTTACCGGCTTCTTAGCGTGATTTACATGATTATTTCTTGTTGCCGCAAACATCACGGTCAATCCGCCTACTCGTCCTAAGTACATCAAAATGATCAAGATGATCTTTGATGGGGTGGTTAAGGTAGGGGTTATTCCAAGAGTCAAGCCCACCGTTCCGATTGCGGAAGCTGTTTCAAAGAAGCATTCTAAGAGATTCCTCTGCTCAAAGAGCGCAATAAGAATTCCTCCAAATATAAACAGCAGGAGGTACATCATAAAGACCGCAACCGCATTATGGAGGGTCTTATCGCTTAACCGTCTGTCAAAACATTCGGTGCTTTCCTTCTGGCGGATCACAGAGATCATCAACAGAACCACAATGACCATCGTTGTGATCTTCATTCCTCCGGCTGTGGAGCCCGGTGCTCCTCCCACCAGCATCAAACAGATAATGATCACCTGACCCACTTCAGAAAGAAGGGTTAAATCAATGGTATTAAAACCGGCAGTTCTTGGCGTTACGGATTGAAAGAATGCCATCTGGATCTTTTCAAATGCCGTATAACCAGCCCATGCACTGGAAGAGAATTCCAAAAAATAAAAATAAAGAGTGGGAACGATAATGAATAAAGCCGTTGCCAGAATAATCAGCTTTGTCTGGGCTTTATATTTTCGATATTGAAAACGATGTTCCTTAAAATCTTTCCAGCTTACAAAGCCGATACCACCGATAATAATTAACCCGGTAATCACTGCCGTGATGATCGGATTGGTGCTGTAGCTGCTTAAGGAAGAAAACGGAGCTTTGATTCCCATCAAATCAAAACCGGCATTACAGAAGGCAGATATCGAATGAAAGATGGCATACCATACTCCCTTTGCGAAACCGAATTCCGGAACAAATACAGAGGATAAGATCACAGCCGCAATCAACTCGATTCCAAGTGATCCTCTTATAATAAACAACATCAACCGTACAATTCCCTGTATCTCGGGAGCCGATAATGCGGTCTGCATCGTATTTCTTTGAAACAGGCCGATTTTCTTACCCACCAGAGTTCTTAGAAAAGTTAATATGGTAACCACCCCAAGACCTCCGATTTGAATAAGGATGAGTAACACAGTCTGTCCAAACATCGACCAATGAGTTGCACTGTCATATACAACTAATCCGGTTACGCATACTGCCGAAGTTGCCGTAAATAAAGAATTAATAAATGGCGTATATTCGTGATTTTGACTGGATATCGGCAGCATCAACAAGGCGGTTCCAATCAAAATGGCCGCAAAAAAAGTCAAGGTGATGGTCTGAAAGGAATTTATATTCATTTTTTGAAAAATTCGAATCATATTATCGGCTTCCTTTATGTCGTTATTATGAAATAATTCCTATAAAGTCCCCATTAAGATTGCGTGGATGATATTAAGATTTCATAAAGATTTCCCCAAAAATAAAAAAAATGGGAGTAATTCCCATTTTCAAAAGGCTTCTATCCTGTGAAGTTTGCTCATTCAGTTATAATAATTTTTTATAATAATTCTCCAAATCCTGATGCATCTGGTCTTCAATCCGCTTGAGATCTGCTGGATTCAATTGAGAAAATAAGGCATGTTTCATGGAGATCATTCCCAAATCCTTGGAGTAGTATAAGAACCGTTTACGTTCAAACTTTTCAAATGGATTTGTCAACATATTGGTTCGAATATATTTTTCATCCTTCAAGGTTGTTTCATTATATGGACAGCTGGATCTATCCACCGGTAATCCTTTATTTACACGGTCCTGATAAAAGGCGATATATTCTTTTAACATATCTTCAATCCGGGCATCTCCCACGCGATTCATATTGTGTATAAACGATAACAGAAAAGGCATTTTATAGGATAAGCTGTAATCCCGCTCTTCCAAAAAGGAAAAGAAATCCTCTTTGATCGTATCATCGGTATGCTCTGAAATATGATGTTCTTCCCGAATATGTATGACATTTTCCGGAGAGAAAAGATAAATCTTACGCTGACCGAAAGGCAAAATGACATCGGGCTCTATATGTCCTTTTTTGATCCAGCTTACAATGGTGCCGGTACTCATAAACAGATCTCTTGCCAATTGTTCCTGATTCAAATAATTTCCGTATTTTGCCTCATAGGTTTCAATATCCACCTCTGTGATGGATTGGACCGTTTCGACCATACCGTCAATTTCAATTAAATCCCCACTGTGATAATCTCTTTTCAAAATATCACCGAAAGGAACATAAAGAGTATTTTGAAAGATGGTATGCATGGAACATGGCTTTGCCATGGCTCCGTATTCATCCACCACATCAATCACATAAACATTCTTTTTGGATGATGTCTTTCTTAATCCTCTGCCGATCTGCTGCAGATACAGAACTCTTGAAAGCGTCGGTCTTGCCATGACAAGAATACCCAGTTCCGGATAATCCCATCCTTCGGATATCATATTACAGGCACATAAAAAGCGAATCTTTTGATTGCGGAAATCTTCCATCACCTGTTTTGGATTCTTTGTGAGTCGTGTATAAGCTCTGGCAGATAAATCATATTGATTTAAAATACGCTCCATTTCTGCGGCATGTTTATTATTGACACAGAATATGATTCCCTGTCGTTTACTGTCCCTGAAATAATCATGCAGGACAGTGGCAATTAATTCATTTCTTGAATTCACACGGATACATTTTTCCAAATCGGCATTCACATATTCCTGACCGTTAAAACGAACATGACTTAAATCCAGATTGGTTTCAATGCGGTAAACATTGGCATGCGCAATGATTTCCTTTTCCATGGCATCTTTTAAAGATAACTCGGTCTGATAACAGCCAAATACTTCTTCTAATTTCTTTTTATCCGGCCTTTGATCGGTAGCGGTCAGACCAATCAAAAAATCCGGGTTATAATATTGAATGACTCTTTTTAAGGTAGGAGCCACCGCATGGTGGGCTTCATCGATCACAATATAATCATATGTATCAGCACTCTGTTTGTAGTAATGCCTTCCCTGATAGGCATAGGTTTGAATATCGATATTCTGTTTATAATCAGAAAGAGAAACATCGATTCTTTTCTTCCAGTCATCAATGATACTGATATTGGGTGCCAGAATCAGTGCCTTAAATGAAGGATGTTCTTTTCCATAGGCCTCCAGATCTTTCTCAATGATTTTAGATTTACCGGCAGCGGTGGGAAGCACCACCAGAAAGGTATGAATGGAATCTTTCCGGCTTTGGGCAATACGCTCCAATATGTTTTCCTGGTGTTCATAAAGCTTGAAGCTTCGATTGGCCAATATGCCGTTTACGGTAAATCGCCGGGAATCCGTTCCAAAGAACAGGCGGATATCATCTTCAATCCGGTCCTGAAAGCTGCAGTCTTCGGTAGAGAATCGAAATAATTTAATATTCCATTTGGCACAGGTATTCTGTTTCAACAGCTGTCTTTGATACTTCTTTATTCCAATGATCTGCGGATGATGATAATGAATGCCGTTTTCTTCCACCGCTATATCACCGTCTTTGGTCCGAACCAGATAATCCAGAAAAAATGCATCCCCTTCCGGTCCGATAATAGGATATTCTTTCCAAAGATATTTTGAAGCATCCATCCCATATACACTTTCAAACCGCTTTTCAAAATTATATTCCAAAGGAGAAACATCCCCTGTTTCAGACCGGTCCTGAGTATGGTGAATCTTTGATGGTTCCATCTGTATATCATCATTTAAAAAGAGCTCAATTTGATCCATATCTGTATCTAAAAAACGAAATACCTGATCATATTGTTTCATATAATAGTTCTGTTTATCGGTAATCAGGGTATAAGAAAAAGAATCTGCATCACATTCGTGTTTACAGATATCTTTATCGATGATTAAAATCGTTTGGCCTGATACGTAAAAATCACTACGGCCTCCGTTGGGATAGGGCATGGTTTCAATTCTTTGAAAGATACCTTTAGAGGTTTGAATTTGTTCCATTACCGTGAACTCCTGATAAAGAAGGCATTGAGCCATTTTTCATCTTCTCTTTGCGGTCGTACATCCGATGTAACGGCATATTTGACATATTTCAACAACATGTTGTCTTTTACGATTTCATCAAGAGATTTTTCAGTAAGATTGGTAAAATATCGTCCGTTTCTTTCTCCTTCAAAGTCTCCGTATTTAAAGGACATGTATAAACATCCGCCTTCATTTAACAGCGTGGAAAGTTTATCGATGACCGGTTTAAGCTCTTTTTTGGGAAGATGAAGAAGACTCGCACAAGCCCATACACCATCAAAGCGATCCTCGGTTTCAAAGTCCGCAAACAAAGAATGAATAACCTTCTGTCCGGTTAATTTTTCTGCGGCAAGACACATCGCTTGGGAACCATCAACCGATAGCACCTTATATCCCGCATCTAAAAAAGCTTTGGAGTCTCTTCCGGAACCGCATCCAAAATCCAGAATATATCCTCCATCAGGAATGTATTCCAGAAATTCCCTCTGTAAGTGAGACATATTGGCATCAATGGTGCCAGAGATAAATTTGTCGGCGTTTTTATTGTAGTAATCAATTGTAGTATTCATGAGCATATTATATCTTAAATGACTGAAATCGCACCATATAAAAAACGTACCCTTTCGGATACGTTAGCGTTTATCTTTATCGATTTGCGATAAGAAGATGATTCCTACAGCAGTATAGAACACTGCATGGCAACAAAGAATGCCCCATTGTTTCCAGAGATTTTCCTGCACGTATTTATATTTCTTGCTGGTAAGCTGTTCAGCTGTATAGTCTACAACTTCTTCTCTGTCCAGGCTGTTCACAAATTTCATGATCGTTTCATCGTTTTTAAAATATAACGATGTATCCATCAATAAATTGGATGGCAAAGAGTTATAGTCAGCACTGGTCATGATGGAATGAACACACCATTTTGAAATCGTAAAATCGGATAATTTCTTTGCGGGTCCTTCCAAATTGAATGCCACACCGGCAAATACCAATTCAACGATCAATAAAAACGGCATGACTGTCATAGCTGCAGTGGTAGTACGAACGATACAGGATACCATCAATGCCATCATATCTGCGGCAAAGGTACTCAGAAACATCGTAACGCCAAAATCCAGCAGATAAGATTGAAAGATAAGACCTTTCTGTGGAAAATGCATTCCCATGATCTGAAAGATAAAGATGCAGATAAGAACCTGAATTAAACATAAACATGCCTGATAGATCACATGGGCACCGATGTAGCTGGTGATATACATTCCGGCACGATGTTCGCGTTTAATGATTCCTCTTTCCTTTACAACAGACTGGATTGAGTTAAAGAAGCCGTTCCAGATGCACACACACATAACGGCAAGAGCACCAATACGTGTATCTTCCATTGTCTTAAACATTCCGTTGACTACGACAAAGGCAACCAAAGCTGCGATGACTGCAGAAATCGGGAGTAATTTCCAATCTTTTTCATAGAGGAACATTCGTAAGAATTTTCCTAAATATATTTTTGTTTGAAGCCATCTTCCCGCATATTTATTCTCCATCGTTCGTATCCTCGACTTTCTCCTGTTGATAAGCCTTGTACTTCTCAATATATAAATCTGCATGACCCAATCCACCTTCGTTGATCGGGTTAATAGCTAATACAATATCTTCCATCGTCTTGCACTCGAAAAATCTTCTTGCCTCCGGAATCGTTCCGTAGAATGCCAGATGTCCGGAGTGATCTTCCTGAGAAACCGCAAGAACAATTACTTTATCGAATAAATCGATAACACGGTCCGGTGTATGCGTGATAACGATTACGAATTTATTTCGGTTTGCGATAGAACGAAGTGAAACCATCAATTCACGGGCAAGCACTCCATCCAGACCGGAATCCGGTTCATCTAAAATAAAGATACTTGGATCGGCAATATACTCTACGCAGATTGACAGACGCTTTCGCTGACCGCCTGACAATTTACTGACAAGGGCATCCTTGCGGTTATCTAAACCAAATAATGCCAATAGATGGTCAACGCGTGATTCTCTTTCTTCATCGGAAAGATTTAACGGAAGACGCATCTGTGCCGCATTCCATAATGTCTTATATACGGTATCATCCATTCGAAGTAAGTCCGATTGCGGAACAACACCGATATCATGCTGCATCTTTTTATATTCCCGATAGATATTGGTATCGTTGAGCGTGATGGTCGCATTGGCTTTCTCGTAACCGGTAATCGCATTGATCAGCGTTGTCTTACCGGCACCGGATCCACCTAATAAAAGAACCATTTCACCCGAATAAAGAGTAAGGTTAATGTCTTTCAACAAAATCTTCTTTTTCAGATAATTATTGACAGTACGATCTTTTATATCGACATTAATAACCGATGTTTCACGAACACGATGATTGTAAACCAATACGTTTTTGGTTAAGACCATGGTCGTTTCTGCCATCGATATCACATCGTGATGGAATAATTCTGTCTTTTGATCAATCTTTTCTCCATTGACCATGATGCCGTGATACGTATCACAATCTTCAATGAACCATTTGCCGTCGGTATTTGTCATCTTGGCATAATGTTCGGATTCAATCTCACTTTCCTGTTTGAAAATATCCAAATGATTCGGTTCCGATACATCCCTGTTATCATTGACAACGATGATCTGATTTTCATCACCGATCATAATGGAATCCCATGATTCCTTGTGTTTAGTAACCTCTTTGAACAATAAAAGCGGTGTACGCTTTCTATGTTTAAAGCGGATTATATCATTGAAACGAATTTCAACCTTTTCATTCTTTTTAATCTTCTCATTACGAATCGTTGTTACGATATCCGATTGGTTTAAGTAATACCATTTTTTATCTTCATAAGAAATGACCCCCAGTTTCCGCTGTCCGGTCTGAGGCATAATTTCTTCATTAATTTGAATGTCAATTTTATTTTTACCGTAATAAAGAGCTGTTTTATCATCAATATCGACACTTAAAGGAGCTTCTGTTTTATCAATCACAATTATTCTTGCGATTAAATTATTCGCCATAAATATCGCCTCCCAACATATATTATATATAAAAATTGTTCTTCTTGAAATAAAAATTGAAATAGTGTATTTTATAGATACGCCGACGTAGCACAGCCGGTAGTGCAACGCACTCGTAACGCGTAGGTCGTTGGTTCAAGTCCAATCGTCGGCACTCAGAAGTCCTTGAAAAAGGACTTTTTTTCTTGTCCAAAATAAAAAAAGACCCTTGTGGGCCTTAATTGTTAAATGCCTTCAAAAATTGTTCTTCAAATGTCTTCTCCGGATCCCAATCATAGAACATACCCGCAGTGATAATTCCTAACTGGCGCATCGTACATGTCTTTTTGTTGACGGCAATACAAAGCTTACGGATGATTTCCTTGGAATCCATCCATACATCCGCAAAGTCCAGTCTGTGGAAGATATCATAAATCGAGTCAATATAATAATTGGTTCTTAATTCCGGGTCCAACTGTTCAAAAATCAGTTCTTTAAAGTACACTCTTTCCAGGAATTTCATCGTTTCCGGATCTGTTCGGCTGCTCTCAAATACAGTCTTGAAAATCTGGTCGCGGTCCTCGGTAAAATAGTCCTTAAACTTCATTTTTCTGTCCCCTTTTTCCCCTTTATTAAATTCATAATATACACATCAAAAAATGAATTTCAATAAATTTTTGATTCAAAAAGAAAAAAGGGACAAAATTGTC
>CACYBS010000039.1 GCA_902772725.1 Erysipelothrix rhusiopathiae | reverse complement strand
ATTGTAGATATCCTGCACAACCGGTGGAGCGATACAGCGGAAAGATACTTCCTTTCCATCCCGGCCGAAGAGCGCAGACGCGTTAAGGTCGTGATTTCCGATGCATACAGGCAGTATATGGATTATCCGGAAAGATATTTCCTCAATGCGGAGTCAATTCTGGACAGTTTCCACATTTCAAAGTGGCTTGAAACCGAAATCAACACCTACATACAGAACGTCTATAAAAAGTACAGGGACAGAGATCAAGAAAAACTGAAGGAAAAGAATGAAAAATGGAACCTCGATAATAAATCCATCCAGTGGTCGAGGGAAACAATTCTCTTAAGAGACTATCGATGGATCATCTTAAAGAACAGGGACCATATCCACTATGATACGAGGCTTCGCTACAGCACAAAGCTCAGGATGAATGTTGATACCTATAGACTGGAAAACATGTTCCTGGCACTGGACCCAAAGTTTAAGGAGATCCGGGACCTCAAGGAAGAATACATCCTATTCAATAATTCCGAATATGAAAACAGAGATGAGATTGAACAGGAACTTGGATTGCTGATCAAAAAGTTCAAGGCTTCCGATATCGCAATGTTCCGTAACTTCGCTCCCCTCTTAAACAGGTACAGGGATAAGATTATCCGTTCCTTTACCAAGGTGGAAGTTGTAAGGGCCAATAAAGATGAATGCTTTGCCCGTTTATCCAACGGCCCTATGGAATCATTTAATCGAAAGCCAAAAGACTATAAGAGGAATTCACGAGGTTCCTCTAATTTCGATTATACACGTAACCGAATCCTATGGGCCACAAGAAAGAATCCGTCGATCCGCGGCATACCGAAATCAAGGAAAGAAGTTCGCTCTTACAAAGGCAGAAAACGAGGCCCATATAAAAAAAGATAAGAAATCAAATTAAAAAGATAAGAAGACAGGCATTAAAAAATACGGTATAGAACCCCGTCTATACCGTATAGTTTTTTTGAATTTGGGGGTCAATTTTGATTCGAAAACTACTGTTCTCCCCTAGATTTAACCCCCAGATAGTTTGGCAAACCCCCAGATAGTTTGGTTACCCAAGGCCAGTCGCATTGACTGACCTTAAATGTTGAGATTATTCGATTGAGAGCCACATAGCAGGACGGACTAATAAGTCGTAAATATCGTACGTATCCCAGCTTCCTGGGGCAATCTGCCAACCTAACTCCATGATGTCACCGCTCTCTTGGACATATGCAACATCATGCGAATATTCTTCATAGGAAAGAGTTTTCCCTGCTGTTCGAAGCCACCATTTTTCTCCTAGCGATCTTGCTTCATCTGATGCAAAATACTTCTCTGCTTCTTGAATCGATAACAAGAATAATTTATCCTGCGTATCATTTCCTTGGTTTGTATGATATCTAGGGTTCTTTTCAGCCACCACAGTTGTGGTTAATATTTTCCCCTTTTCATATTCAGTAAACGTTTTATTATAAAAATCATTGTTGAGCCAATTTCTCAATTCACACGTTTCCCATGTTATTTTGGCATATTCTGAATGGAAATTTCTGTTACCAACTCCATCTTTGCTGATGATTAAAATTTTGTTCTCATCTTTAGCCAGAACTACCCACTGTTCATCACCAAAAGACAAGGTGCCACCAACTTCAGCATTTTTTATACTATTGTCTATGTTTTTCTTATAGCTTTCCTCTTTTTTTTCATCACTTTTCTTATAACCGGGTATTTTATCGAACTCTTGATAAGCCTTCTCATAGTCCCCGTTTTCCATGCATTGGATAGCTGTTAGATAAGTAATCTCATTTTCACATTCTACCTTTTTTTCATTGCTGTCCTTATATCCATCTAATTCTTTGAAGATGGCTACAGCTTCTTTATATTTCTTTTCCTCCATCAGTGCAACAGCGTTATTGTATTTCTGATTCGGGATAATAAACTGTGTCACTACAATCACAATCGCAATAACGGCACATAGAACGGATGATACAATAATGATTTTCTTTTTCTTAGCAGCTTTATCTGCTTTATCTTTAGCTTTTAAGCCTTCAATT
>CACYBS010000038.1 GCA_902772725.1 Erysipelothrix rhusiopathiae | reverse complement strand
TTAATCAACGCAAAGTTGGCCGGACGTAAAGTAGCACCTGCATATTGCACAAGCGCAACCGGTACATAGGTCAAGGCAAGTTTCAATACAGCCGGATCACTGGAGAAAAGTCCAAACAGCCACTCCGGATGTGTAACGGTGATAAAAGCCATAATGAGAGCCGGTCCTAATACCACAAAGAATGCCGTATAGACAACCTTCGGAACACGGTCCGCCTTTCCTGCACCAAGAGCCTGGGCAATCATAGCACCGCCGGCACTGGATACAGCCTGCGATACTAAGTTAATAATGCTTTCCAGCTTACGGGCAACACCGGTCACCGCTACTGCTGCAACACCATAAGTATTTACATATGAGTTTACAAATAACATTGAAAATGTAATGGCAGCCGACTGAATTACCATTGGAATACCCAATGACAATAACGGTCTAAACACTTCACCATAGATACGGAAACTCTCTTTCTTAAAGTCAAAAAAGAACTGTTTCCGATTTCGATATAAAAGACGAATCGCAAAAATAAAGCTGACCGCCTGTCCGATTACTGTACCTAAAGCAGCACCAAAAGCTCCCATATGCATTCCTGCAACAAAAACCAAATCCAGTATAACATTGATAACCGAAGCAATTGCGATAAACATAAACGGATGCTTGGAATCACCCATACCACGCAAAATCGCAGAAACCAAATTATATCCATAAATAAAGATCAAGCCGCTGATACATGTTAATACATAATCGCGTGTCATATTCCAGGAATTAGCCGGCGTATTTAACCAGCCCAGAATCCCCTTATAGACAAATAAGAAGATAATCATCATTACAACTGCAGCTGACATTAATAACGTAAATAAAGTTCCGATCATCTGGCCAACTTTATCCCGGCGGTCTTCACCGACAAAACGGGAAATCATAATCTGGCCGGCATTTGAGAAACCCATCGCGATAAATGTAAGCAGCATCAGCACATCACCGCCGATCGATACTGCTGCTAAGCCATCCGGTCCAACTACATTTCCGACCACCATCATATCGACCATATTGTAGACTGTCTGTAACAGGCCGGATAAGAACAGCGGCATAGCGAATGTCAACAGCGTTTTAGGCACACTGCCGTTAGTAAGATCTCGTATTAATTGTTTTTCATCTTCCATAATTCGTCCCTCACCTTTTCCATTATAACAAAGAAAAAGAGGCAGTGCCTCTATTTAGGTATTTTTACGGTAATCTGCGTTCCGCTGCCTGGTTCACTCTTTAAATCAATGCTTCCCTTTAAAGCTTGAACAGAGTGCTTAACAATCGACAATCCAAGTCCGGTACCGCCTGTCTGTTTCGAATGGCTCTTATCCACGCGATAGAACCTTTCGAAAATACGGTCCTGATGTTCCTTTGGAATACCGATTCCGGTATCTGTCACAACGATGACAGCCTGCGAAGGCTGGTTTTCTAAACGCACGGTCACAGAGCCGGCCTCTTTATTGTAGCGAATCGCATTATCACATAAATTATAGATAATTTCATATAAGATACTGTGATTGGATCTAAGCGTAATATCATCCCCCTCCAAATGCAGGGAGATATTCTTTCTTGCCGCATTGATGGATAAGGAGTCCAATACATCCTCACAAAGCGCATGCAGATCAATCGGTTCTTTTTCGATTTCCTTCTGCTCTTCAACACGTGACAGGCTGATGATATCGTTGATCAAAGACTCCAGCCGCTGTGCTTCCTTTTTAATCATGTTCTGGAAACGCGGACGGTCTTCTTCCTTGACAAGATTGTTGGCCATTAAATCCGCACATCCGATAATGGATTGCAGCGGTGTCTTTAATTCATGTGTCACATTGGCAGTAAATTCCTGACGCATGACATTTAACTGCTGCTTCTCGGTTACATCGATCAATACGACAACAGCACCCGTTAATACTTCTTCACGATATACAGGGTTCGCAAACAATTGTACATTGGTCGCATCCACATCCAAAATAATCTCCGATGCGTTTCCCGCTAATGCCTCATCCAATGCGTTTTGATAGATTGGATTTTGAATAGAGCTAATATCACTTTCACCCAGCAGATCCAAAGCGCTGTGATTATAAAATATAACTTCCTTTTGATTGTTTACGAAAATCAAACCCTCACGCATATTGTTGGTAATGATTTCAAATTCATGCTGCTGTCTTTGAAGATCTTCAATCTGGCGGTGAATCTGTTCATTCTGGTTTTCAATTTTGGTGGCAAGCGGAGCTAACTCCTCATAAGGTAAACCTTTCTTAGGATTATCTAAATCGATTTCGTTAATCGGCTTCACCAAGCGTTTTGATAAAAGATATGCCATATAGCCTGTACATATCAATGCGATCAAAATCACCAGGATAATCCGCTTCCCATATCGCAACATCAACATCGATCCACTGATGTAGTTATCCGAAACACGCAATACACTGCCATCTTTCAAGCGTTTGGCATAATACAATGTTTTTTGGGATATCGTATTCGAGTAGCGGACACTCGTACCATCCTGTGACTGCAAGGCCTCCGAAACCTCCGGGCGGTCCAGATGGTTTTCCATGGTCTGGCTGTCACTATGATTATCATAGAGAACCCGGCCATCGGATGCGATCCATGTGATTCTTAAGCTGTCTTTATTGAGCTGCTCCAGATAACCCGTTCCATCTCTTTCTACACCGATGGACAGATACTCTGCATCATTGACAAGCTCCTCCAGATAGATTTCTTCAAAATACGTATAAAAAGCGCCCATAACTAAACCGATGGTGCTGAAAAGCACCATCGCTATGAGCGCTAACATGTAAAGAAATGTTCGTTTGAGCATATCGTCACGTCCTTATGCAGTAACCAATCCCACGTATTGTAGTGATAAGACTGCCGGCTTCTTTCATTTTCCGACGAAGTGTTGTGATGTGAACATCAACGGTACGTGTTCCTCCGTAATAATCCGTTCCCCAGATATGATTCATCAAATCCTCTCTGGTAAACACATGGCCCGGATTGGAGATGAACAAATTCAACATTTCAAATTCTTTTACGGTTAAAAGAATCGGTTCCCCATCGATTTTCACAGTCCGCTTATCATAATCAAGAAGAATGTTGTCAAAGGATTTAATTGATGAAGTGCTATCTTCTCTTTGCGAACATCTGCGCAAAACTGCTTTTATACGAGAGACCATCTCCATCATCCCAAAGGGCTTCACCAAATAATCATCTGCCCCAAGATCTAATCCGACAATTTTGTCGATTTCTTCTCCTTTGGCTGTAGCCATTATAACAGGAATTGATTTCAATCTAGGCGTGTTTTTGAGTTTTTTTAATATATCGATTCCATCCATATCCGACAACATGATATCCAGCACAATCAAATCCGGGATTTCAGTCTCCAATTGTTGAAACATAGTGAAGCCATCTTCAAATCCCATAGCTTCAAAACCGGTCGACTGTAAAGTGTAGACTTCAATGTCTCGGATAGAATCATCATCATCCACACACCAGATCATATTACGCCTCCACCATGGCTGCGATATGGTTGGCAATACGTGATAATGAATTTAATGATTCTGTAAATGCCAAACCTGTATCAAAGTCACAAATACCATCCTTTAACCGGGTCATATGATGTGCCTGGGCTTCATAGCTCAACTTGGCGATCGCATGTTCAGAATCATGCACCTGTTCGCGGGTAACAGTTGGCTTTCCGCTTTCAAAGGAATTGACAACCTCATCGAATAAGAATAAATCCTCTTTATAAATAATCTCAAATTCCTTCTTTGCCGGATCGGAATACTCTAAATTATCCTCAATGCATCTTTCATTGACCGACATGATCTTATCCGCATGATCACCGATCTGCTCTAATTCATTGATCATCAAGAACATATTACTTAAGAAATCACTGACTTCCTGAGGCATTTCCATCGTATTTACATTTTTAGTCAGATAATCTGTTATTTCTCCGGTCAGATAATCGATAACCTCTTCGTTTTCATATACTTTCTTCGCATTGGAAATATCGTGATTCAACAAAGACTGACAGGCCGTTTCAATATTCTCACGAACCAGCTTACATACACGAAGTACTTCCTTTTTAACCTGAAGAGCTAATACATGTGTATCACCAACCATGTTCTTATCGATAAATTCAAAGCGGAATACATTTTCATGAGCCTGCTTTGGAAGAACTCTGTAGGTTAACTTAACGATTAAGTTTGTCAGTGGCAATAAGATCAAGCCCGTAACAATCTTAAACAGAATATGATAAACCGAAACCTGGAAAGCCGGGCTGGCAACATTATCTGTAATTATTTGACACAGCGGTGTAATCATTGTCAAAGGAACAAAGATCAAGGCACCCACAACGTTGAAAATCAAGTAGATGAGGGCCGCCCGCTTTGCGTTATTTTTGGCATTTAAAGCCGAAATCAAAGTCGGAGTCGATGAACCAACGTTGATACCGCAGACAATATAACCCGCAAACACCAGCGGCATTAATCCCTGCATAGCCAAAGCCTGTAAGATACCGACTGCAGCTGAAGATGACTGGATGATGGCACAAAGTACAACACCAATCAAGAAGCCAACAAACGGGTTAGTCGCATTCAGGATAAAATTCTGGAACATTACAGAATCCTTTAACGGAGCCATAGCACCACTCATTGTATGCAGACCCTGGAAAAGTAAACCAAAGCCTAAGATAACCTGACCGATATATTTCGTTCTTTTCTTTTTGGCATACAACATCATGCAGGCACCTGCCGCAATACAAACAGGAGCTAAGGCAGAAACATCCAGGGCAATCAAAATACTGGTAATCGTAGTACCGATATTAGCACCAAAGATAACACCGGTTGCCTGGGCTAAATCCATGATTCCCGCATTGATGAAACCCATAACCATGACGGTAGTAGCCGATGATGACTGGATACATACCGTAACTAACATACCTACCAGAAAGCCAAGTACCGGATTGCGTGTTAATTTCTCCAGCACATCCTTCATTTTTGCACCGGCAGCAAGACTTAATCCGTCTCCCATATAATGCATTCCAAACAGGAAGGCACCTAAACCACCGAGCAGTTCGATCACATTCATGATACTCATAATCTTTACCTCACTAAAAATGAACAATAATCTACCCTAAACGATAATAGAGCGATGTCAAATCAATTATAGAATAATGTTAAATAATTGTTAAATTTGGGGATATCGAACAACTTGTTGTATGATAGTACCGAGAAGGTGAACATATATGTTTTTATTTAAAAAAGATCCCGTTTTATACGGAATAGAAGATATTTTTCCATTAAAGGACAGTGAAGATATTGCCATCGTAGGCGAGGTAAAAGGTACCATTACCGTTAACCAGACTTTAACGGTAACCTCATGGGATGATACAATCGATGATTTTACGGTAAAAGTAAAAAGACTGGAGATCCAAAATGACCAATATATCCCGAACGCAACAGATACAAGAGCAACTCTGATTATCGAGGATGGAGCTAAATTTCCTTTTGCTAAGGCAATGGTACTCCACAACCACAGATATGATCAGAAAGCGATGCATCAAACATATCTCGATACGATTATGCGTGTCTTTATCCTTCATCAAAAGCTGGTGCTAACCCCAACCGATGAGAAAAACGCATCTATTGCCGATATTGCGGAAATCTGCCGCAGCTTCCATTGGTTAACCACACACAATAAACAGAAGGCTACCGAAGAAGACCATCAGAAAATTAAAGTGCTTTTGCAGATACTTGCGAAAAAAGTGATGGCTGCCGATCGAATCTGCTGCCTTTACAACAAAAAGACCGGACAGCCTCATATGTTTTCTAAGATCATCCACAACAAGGATAATACCTATACCTGCACCAATCCTTGTATCTTACTTGGAACCGAGAAATACAAGGATATACTTACGGAAAACACAAAAGGTGACCGCTTTGAATATCGAACGATTCAAAAAGAAGACATCCGAAATGAACTTGGCAAAGCTTTCTGGTTAAACGGAGCTATAAGTGCCGGTGTCTTTACGCCGGATGTGCAGATGAACGCCAATTGGCTGGTACCGAAGCCGGATACTTCCTCGCTTGAACCAAAAGATATCCCTGTTACCAATCCGGATTTAGTTCGCTGGATGTTATTGATCGCACAGATGTCAAAGCCATCCACTCCAAATCAGGAAACGATATTCAAGGTATATTACCGTCTGCTTTTCAGTGAATTGATGAAAGCCAAGCTGTTAATTCCGATGAAAACCGACCAGCCGCTTGAAAAAGGCGAACAGGTACTCAAAAAAGACACTACTTTGAATTTTGCGGTGATGGATGGAAAAGGAAATCGAAAAGCAGTCTTGATGTTTACAGACTGGAACCGCCTTCGTGAATCCTTTGATGATTCATGGAATGCCGTTGTCCAGCCGGTATCCGGTATGATTTCCGTTATGGATTGCGCCATCAATTCCACTAAGCATCCTGAAGAAGGTATCTATATTACAGAAGAAGCTTTCAAAGAGATGGAAGAATCCATAAACGGCAAACATTTCGATGCATAGATATATTTTTCTGCTTAAAATTCAATCCTAAAATTAAGAGCTGCAGATATTGATCAAACCATCAAACATCTGCAGCTCTGAAATATTCTTAGTGTAAAGTATTTGTGGAATAAATACTAAATGTTCCTATAAATCATCAAAAATACAAATCTTAAATATAAAAGTAAGATTGTAAAAAGAATAAGCTTTGTACCGGGATAATTTATTACGGTCGATGGCTTACATCGGCCCTAGATTTCTAACTGCACATGGCATGGGTCTTGTCAATGGGCACAAAGTGCCCCTGTAAGGGTTC
>CACYBS010000037.1 GCA_902772725.1 Erysipelothrix rhusiopathiae | reverse complement strand
CGGAAGCACACACTCGTGCATATAATCCCAAAAGGACTCTTTTGAATCCTCAACATCCGCATCAAAAGTTAAAAGTCCTAAGCGAATCTGAGGATAGACAGTATATAAATTTGAATCGACTATAATTTCGTACGGCATCATCATTCCCCTTTTCACACACGTATCATAACAAAAAAATGGGTTTGTATACACAAAACCCAATTTATTGAATTCGATATGTCGCAATATAATCGGTATCTCTCGGTGTGATGATTCCCGGATCTGATATAACAAACTCGGCTTTCATTCCCTTTTCTTCCAATCCCATCGCAAAATGACTCATCGCGATTCCGACATCCACCTTCTGTAAATCAAAACCGGTATTATCGATATATCCCTTATCTCTTTTCTCATAGAAATGAATATCATTTCCACACTTTACGATACGCCATGGCTGTTTATTCACAGCAGATGGTGCCCATCGAACAAGTTCAAATAATTCAGCCATTACCTTATTGTTCCTGTCAAAAGGTGTTTCAAAATCATTTTCAAAGAACAGCTTTTCCGGTTCAAGCCGTTTATCTGCCTTGATCCCTTTACGCATAGCCATTTCACGAAAAGACATTTTATTCGATGGATATCCTAAAGGGCTCATGGCCGGCATGATTTCCCCTTCTGCCAATCCTGCAGCAGCTTCAAAAGCCGGTCGGTCCATTGTCCCTGCAATCCAGGTCGTACCGATATTTAAAGACCCGGCATACAGAACAACCTTTTCAAAAGAATAACCAAATGCCTCAGCAGCATAATCGCCCATTTGAATCTTCCCTACGATAAATGTATCCGTACCGACAATTACCGGGGTGGATAAATGATCCCGCTTTGCGCTGACTAACTTAAAAGTAACAGGAATATTGTATGGATTGGATACCTTACCTGCATATTCCATGATTTTATCCGCATCTTCTTTCGTTAAGTCATTGCCATCAAACGTTCTGACACTTCTTCGCTGTTTCACTAAATCTATTAAACTCATAAAGACCTCCTATATGATAATGAGAAATATAATTCAACTCTAAATATTTATAATCATCTATATTATGATGGAATCAATCTTTGTTTTCAAAAGAGTTGCCCTGCAAGATAGTTTTTAAATTTGTTTTGGTGGGTTCTAAACTATATGGCCATTCAATCAATATCACGTTATTTTCTTTACAGAGTTCGCGTTTCTTATCATCGAGTATCTGTCTTTGAATCAAGGCTTCTTCCCCTCCGAAAAAGTCAATGGATTGATAATGTTGGATACCCTGGTACTCAATTGCGGTATGTAATGAAGGAATATAGATATCTAAACTTTGTGGGGATAACCATTCCGGACGGTATTGATACAAGGTATCGGGATACGCCTTGTGTACAATCCGAAACAAAGACAATTCATTTTTCCATTTGGGCTTGATAATCCCATCGGATGTTAACTGGGTTCGAATCTGCGTTCTTTTCAAACGCCAGTCACATTTCATTCCATCTTTTTTCTCATAGAGAAATAAATCCTCATACCACCATTGAAAGAGCGGCATAATCTCTTTTGTCAAACATAGAAACAGTTCCAATTCCGATTTGAAATAACCGGAGTCGATCATATGTTCAATATTCCGTCTAACATATACCGTCTTTGACGGATTATGGTGAAAAGGCAACCCACCTTGGAATCTTGCGATGTAGTCAGGAAGATAGGGAGAGCGAAGCACAACTCCATCCTGCCATAAATGACTTTGGTACCATGGCAAAGAATAATCGTATAAGGAATATCCTCCAAATACCTCCTGGGAGGCATTTGTATACAAAAGATGATACATCAACAAGATATCATCCATATTTTCCTTATCAAATACCGCTAAATAATGAATCTTTGTCTCATCCGGAAACAGATTCTTGATCGGATAAACGGACTCTGCCTTTTTACATACTTCCATAATCACAAAAAATTGGGAAACATAACTTTCCGGAAACAAAAAATATGCCTTATGATCGGTATCTAAATCTTTGAACTGGTCCATAAAAGCTTCCACATAATCATTTTTAGGAAAGGGAGCCTGTGATTCAAT
>CACYBS010000036.1 GCA_902772725.1 Erysipelothrix rhusiopathiae | reverse complement strand
TTCGGTGTTGTTGCAGCTGCTGCTGTTGCTGCTCCTGCTGCTGCTGAAGTAGTTGACGAAGGACCAAGCGAAGTTACAGTTGTATTATCTACAATCGGTGACACTAAGGTTAAAGTTATCAAGGCTGTTCGTGAAATCACTGGTCTTGGACTTGTTGATGCTAAGAAATTGGTTGATGGCGCTCCTGCAAACATCAAAGAAAACATCAGCCCAGAAGAAGCAGAAGAAATCAAGAACAAACTGGTTGAAGCTGGCGCTACAGTTGAAATTAAGTAATTATCTTAAAACACAGCCTGCAGTAAAAACTGCAGGTTTTTTTTATGTCAAATCATTGTATACTTGAAATATGATAAAAATAAGTAACCTTACAAAAGTGTATGATAATGGGATATGTGCATTAAATAATATCTCTTTGGAAATAGAAGAAGGAAAGCGTACTGTGATTCTGGGTCCATCCGGGTGCGGCAAAACAACTTTGCTGCGAATACTGGCCGGACTTGAAAACAAAACAAGCGGCGAGCTGGATCTTGGAACATGTAAAACGGTTTCCATGGTATTCCAGAATTTAATGATTTTTGATCATTTAACTGCCTATGAAAATATCGCTTATGGTATGAATCTAAATACACAGGATGATACAAAGATTCAATCGGTTTCTAAAATGGTGAAAGCCGATGGATTTCTTAATCAGAAAACCGAAACACTCTCAGGTGGTCAAAAGCAGAGGGTAGCTCTTGGCAGGGCATTGATGAAAGACCCGGATCTTTTATTAATGGATGAGGCGCTCAATTCCTTAGATGAAACATTAAAAAAAGAGATGATCGATGAAATCATCTCTTTACAGGAAACAATGCACATGACCTTGATTTATGTAACGCACGACAGTAAAGAAGCAGATCTTCTAGCTCAAAGGATCATTCATCTTTTGAAAGAACCGCTTTGATTGCGTTATAGATACCGTCATGATATATATCGGTTGTCGCAAAATCCGCAAAGCTTTTGACATAATCGCTGGCATTTCCCATCGCAATTCCAATATCTGCTTTTTGGAGCATTTCGATATCGTTGGTGCTGTCTCCGATACATACGGCATCTGACCAGGTCAGGGAATTCTTTTTTAATATAGTTTCAACACCGTTGGATTTATCGTTGTCGGCATTAAAAATGTCAAAACAGAATCCATCGGTTTTTACGTTGATCAAATCTTTTCGAAGATTTGGATGATTTTTCATGAATTCTTTTAAGCCGTTTTCATCTTTGACCATCAATACGGCATTGTAAGCCGGATGTCTTCTGTGATAGGTCTGGTTAATATCATAGAATAAAGAATCCAGCACATTACAGTATTTACAGAAATCATACATCGGATAAAAATCGTTATAAATATAAGTGGCATCTCCAAAGTGGAACATTAATCCATAATCGTTGGCTTTTGCCAATGTAACCAAATCTTCTACAGATTGTTTGTCGATAGGGTAGGTACCGATTTCATTGAAAGATCCATCCAGAATATATCCTCCGTTAATTAAGATATAATAATCAAAGCGCACCCTTTCTAAAATCAGTTTCATCTGATTCAATGGGCGTCCTGTGGCAGCACATACAATGTATCCGTTCTCCTTTAATTTTTGGATGGCGTCTAAGGCAGACTCGGGAATGATGTCATGTTCTGTCTGGTAAAGCGTACCGTCCATATCGAAAAAGATAATCGAATGTTTCATAGTATTCCTTCTTTCTGATTCCATTATAGTAGTTTATAAATAAAACAGAGCAAATTATTAAAAAAAAGTTTGACAAGGGATGGTAAAAATAGTATCTTACTAATGCATGCGTAAAAAGGGTCGAAGGACCCTATTAAAAAGGGAGTAAAAAGACACACCCGGAAACGTGTGTTTAAAAATTGGAAGGAGGATCTTATGCCTACAATCAATCAGTTGATTCGTAAAGGTCGTAAGGCCAGTCAGAATGTATCAAAGTCACCTGCTTTGAACCGTGGTTACAACTCACTGCAGTCCCGTCCAACAAATGAGAAGAGCCCACAGAAACGTGGCGTTTGTACTCGTGTTGGTACAATGACTCCGAAGAAGCCTAACTCAGCTCTTCGTAAGTATGCCCGTGTTCGTTTAAGTAACGGAATGGAAGTAACAGC
>CACYBS010000035.1 GCA_902772725.1 Erysipelothrix rhusiopathiae | reverse complement strand
TTGCCGAACCAAATCCAAGCTATCATGGAATTTCATTCTATGAGGCCGTAGGACCGGCAGCCTTTGTAACCTATATCCGGGCGATCTTATTAAGAGATACAGGAGCTGCGATATCACCATTCAATGCCTTCTTATTATTACAGGGTGTAGAAACGTTGTCTTTACGCTTAGAGCGCCATGCCGAAAACACAAAGAAGGTTGTAGAATATCTTTCCAAACATCCAAAGGTAGAAAGAGTCAACCATCCATCTCTATCTGATCATCCGGATCATGAATTATATGAAAGATATTTCCCAAATGGGGGAGCTTCGATCTTTACCTTTGAGATCAAGGGAGGAAAGGAGGAAGCCTGGAAATTTATTGATAACTTAAAGATTTTCTCATTACTTGCCAATGTAGCGGATGTAAAGAGCTTGGTCATTCATCCTGCATCCACAACACATTCGCAGCTATCCGAAGAAGAATTAAACGATCAGGGTATTTTCCAAAATACGATTCGTTTATCGATCGGTACAGAGCATATTGATGATATTATTGCAGATTTAGAAAACGGCTTTGCGGCTATTTAGAAAGGGAGTAAACAATCATGACTATTTATAAAGGAACGTTAGGATTAATCGGAAATACACCGTTAGTAGAAGCGGTAAATATTGAAAAGGAACTTGGTTTAGAAGCTACATTATTGATTAAATTGGAATATTTGAATCCGGCAGGAAGTGTTAAAGACCGTATCGCAAAGGCGATGATTGAAGATGCCGAGGCAAAGGGCTTATTAAAAGAAGGATCTGTGATTATTGAGCCAACCAGCGGTAATACCGGAATCGGACTTGCTTCGATCGCAGCATCAAAAGGATATCGAATTATTTTGACAATGCCGGAAACAATGAGCGTTGAACGCCGTAACATTTTAAAAGCCTATGGAGCTGAATTGGTACTGACCGAAGGAGCTAAGGGAATGAAGGGCGCCATTGCGAAAGCGGAAGAGCTCGCCAAAGAAATTCCGAACAGTTTCATTCCGGGACAGTTTGTCAATCCTGCCAACCCGGCCATCCATAAGGCAACGACAGGACCGGAAATCTGGAAGGATACCGATGGTAAGGTGGATATCTTCATTGCCGGTGTCGGAACCGGAGGTACGGTAACCGGAACCGGTGAATATTTAAAAGAACAGAATCCGAATGTCAAGGTAGTTGCGGTTGAACCGCAAGGGTCTCCTGTTTTATCTGAAGGCAAAGCCGGCCCACATAAGATTCAGGGAATCGGAGCCGGTTTTGTCCCGGATGTATTAAATACTCAAGTTTATGATGAAATCTTTAAGGCTGCCAATGAAGATTCCTTTGAAACTTCAAAGCTGCTTGCCAAAAAGGAAGGTATTTTGGTAGGTATCTCTTCCGGGGCTGCCTTGTATGCGGCCATTGAATATGCCAAAAAGCCGGAAAATAAGGGAAAAGTAATTGTTGCCCTGTTACCGGATAGCGGTGACCGTTATTACTCAACTGCCTTATTTACTGAATAGTCCGATGAATTTTCATCGGATTTTTTTCAGTGGATAGGCAACATTTTAGGGGGAGCTCATACGTGGCATGAAATATGGGTTATACTAAAATTTGATTGAAAAAGATGTTATAAATTTCGGTGAACTGATAAAAATGTGGCCAAACCGAAAAATATAACACATAATGATGTTTAAATACGAGGGGAGTAGGAAAGACATACCTCATTGTTGAAGCTCTTGCCGGGAAATAAGGGAAAAGTGATTGTTGCCTTATTACCGGACAGCGGTGAGTGCTATTACTTGACCGTCTTATTTACAGAATAGTCCGATTGTTCCAATCGGATTTTTCTTTGTTGAAAACAAAACATATCCTGTTACACTGATGGTAGAGGTATACATATTATGACAATTAAAAAATCTAAAGATGAAGCGATAGAAGATCTCACATTGGCTTTAATGTATTTAACATCATTTCCCGATGACGATATTCCTTATTATGAAATGTTTTGGAAGAATTATGATTTTGATATGGTAGATCAATTGGATGAAAAAGATTTGATTTTTGACCCGAAACGAAGAAGAGGAAGATCAAAATATGCCTTTATGACAGAAGCCGGAAGAAAACGGGCAAAAGCTTTTTTGAAGGAAATGGGTATCGAAGATAAAGGATTGTATGAAAAGTTTGAATTTCGAAATATAAAGCCAGAAGAGGCAGATGAAGCGGCCGGTATTGAAAGCGCCTGTTTCAGTCCGGAAGAAGCCTGTTCGAGAAAGAACATGAAAGAGCGGATTGAAGCAGCTTCGGATTTTTTCTTAGTTGCGATTGATAAGAAAACCGGAAAGATGGCAGGCTTTTTAAACGGCTTGGCTACAAACGAAGACAGATTGCGGGATGAATTCTTTACCGATGCCTCCTTACATGATCCTAAGGGTAGAAATATCATATTAACCGGTCTTGCGATATTACCAGAGTACCGCCATATGGGGTTGGCAAGAGAGCTTATGTTTGAGTATTGTCGCACGCAGAAGGAAAGAGGAACCGAAAAGATGGTTTTAACCTGCGTAAATAAAAAAGTAAAGATGTATAAGAAAATGGGATTTTCAGAGTATGGTGAATCTGCTTCTATGTGGGGAGGCCATCCATGGCATGAAATGGGAATCACATTAAATTACGATTTTAATTATGAAATGGATTGAATTTGGAGATGCCTCTTTACCAACGATCATACTGTTACATGGAGGCGGTTTAAATACATGGAATTATCGTAAGGCGGCATACATATTAAAGACATGGTATCATGTCGTGCTTCCGGTTTTAGATGGACATGCCGGAAGTGATAAACCTTTTACTACGATTGAAGAGAATGCCAAAGAGATTATCGATTATATGGATACAAATTTGGACTCCGTTTTATTGATTGGGGGTTTATCCTTAGGGGCACAGATCGCATTAGAAATTCTTTCTTTACGAAAAGATATCTGTAAGCACGCCTTAATTGAAAGTGCTGCTGTGATACCTTCAAAGCTTACCAATGCGTTAATTGGTCCTGCCTTTGGAAGCAGCTATGGCTTGATCAAAAATAAATCGTTTGCGAAATTACAGTTTAAGTCATTGCGTATGGATGATGATTATTTTGATGAATATTACAGGGATACCTGTGCCATACAGAAATCAGATATGATTGCCTTTATGAAGGCAAGTACTAGTTACGCATTAAAAGAGGATATTAAAAATACAATGGCTAGTGTCCATATTTTTGCCGGAGAAAAAGAGAATCGTGAGATTTTAGATTCTGCCATGCAGATTCATCAGATGATTCCTTCCGGTAAACTGTATATTTTAAAGGGCCTGTATCATGGTGAGTTTTCATTAAATCATCCTCAACAATATGCAGATCGAGTGATTCAAATCATAGAAAGATAAAGGAGTTTGTATGGGATTTATTGATGTTGCCAGCGGCAAATCCATATGGAGAGGCTTAGATTATTACGAAAATAAGAAGGTTATATCCTGGCATAAGACAGGAAAATATACGTATGAAGGGGAAGTGGAAGGAAGCTCCAACAAGCGATATTCGGTCATGATTGATATAGATCATCCGAAAAGATCTACCTGTACCTGTCCGTTTGCGGATGGACGTCGTGTTGTATGTAAACATATGATTGCGCTCTATTTTGCGGCAATTCCGGAGGCTGCCGAAGACTTCATGAAAGAAGTAGAAGAGTATGAAAGGCAAGAGGAATTGGAAAGGCAGGCTCATTTAGAAAGCATTCGTAAATATGTAAAAAGCTTATCTAAGAAGGAACTGCAGGAACAGTTATACGATGCCCTGGTGCAGTTAGAAGAAAATGATACCGGGTATTGGTAGAGTTTATCACAATACCGGACTGTTTTAGATATATAGAGAAAGGATAAATAGAAATATGGCATTTGATTTTAAAAAAGAATATAAAGAATTCTACCTTCCTCCCAAGAAACCTACCATTGTCGATGTTCCGAAGATGAATTATCTGGCAGTGAAAGGAAAAGGGGATCCTAATCAAGAGGATGGAGAATATAAAGAGGCGATTGGTTTACTTTATGGAATTGCCTTTACCATAAAAATGAGTAAGAAGACCGATTATCAAATGGAAGGATATTTTGATTATGTGGTACCGCCATTAGAAGGATTCTGGTGGCAGAAGGATGTAAAGGGCATCGATTATGCCCATAAAGAAAACTTTGAGTGGATTTCTATGATCCGCTTACCGGATTTTGTGACTAAGAAAGATTTTGATTGGGCCATTGATCAAGCAACAAAGAAAAAGAAGACGGACTTTTCCAAAGTAGAGTTTATGACGGTAGAAGAAGGTCTGTGTGTACAGTGTATGCATATCGGCTCTTATGATGATGAGCCGGCAACGGTAGATCTGATGCATGCATATATGGAAAAAGAAGGTTATGTATTGGATATTAATGATGAAAGACGTCATCATGAGATTTATTTAAGTGATGCCAGAAAAGTGGCACCGGAGAAATTAAAGACAGTGATTCGTCATCCGATTAAAAAGGCTGCATAATGAAATATAGAGAATTAAAAAAAGCGGAAGCGGATATATTGAAGGACTTTCTATATGAAGCTATCTTTATTCCTGAAGGCGTGACACCTCCGGATAAATCCATTGTGGAAAATCCGGAATTAAAAATATACTATGAGGATTTTGGAAGAAAGGAAGCGGATTTCTGTATTGTGGCAGAAAGTAAAGGAAAGATCGTTGGTGCAACCTGGTCAAGGATCAGGGATGATTACGGGCACGTAGATGATCATACACCATCGCTTTCGATATCGTTGTATCCATCCTATCGCTCGAAGGGACATGGAAGAGTGTTGATGAAAAAGCTGATGGACAAGCTGAAGGAAAAGGGATATAAGAAGGTATCGCTTTCCGTACAGAAGGAAAATTATGCCTTTAAATTCTATGAATCTTTAGGGTTTAAGGTTATACAGGAAAATATCGATGACTGTATCATGGTGTGTGAATTATAGAAAACAACTTATTTGTACAGATTGAACAAACAAGTTGTCTGCTGATATAATAAAGCCAAAAGGAGATTAACTACAATGATTAATATTAATTGTGAATATAAGATTAAGGAAGATGTCGGCTTTATTATCGAGGCAGAAAAAATAAATACCTTGGAATTGTCAGAAGCAACTGGGATTTCACGAACAACTTTTAATGCGATAGAAAAGACCGGAAGAGCTGCGAATGAGGTCTGTGAAAAATTATATTCCTATATTTATAAGCATAATTATAGAATCAATTCCGTTAAAGAGGAATTGATCAAGGAAAAGTATGGCAGTGTTTTGTTTCATGGATCTAAAAACGGACTGTCAAACATTACAATTTCCGAATCAAGAAATAATTGTGATTTCGGCAAAGGCTTTTATTTGGGCCAAACCTACCATCAAGCATTATCTTTTGTATGTGAATATGACAAGGCTTCCGTGTATTCATTTAATTATTCGTTTGATGGGTTAAAGTGCGTTGAATTCGACTGTTCTTTAGATTGGATGATTGCGATTTGTCACTTTAGAGGCACAATTAAAAAATATGCAGAGAGTGAGTTAGTTCAAATGATTCTAAAAAAAATAGAGAATGCAGATGTAATTATTGCACCCATAGCTGACAATAAAATGTTTTATGTAATGTCTCAATTTGCGGAAGGGGAAATTAATGCGGATGCTGCTATTCACTCTTTATCAGCTTCCAAGCTGGGATTACAGTATATCATTAAGACAGACAAGGCATTAAAACGTCTGGTTCCCATAGAAAGATATTATATATCTGAACCGGAGCGGGAAGATTGTAGAAGTGCATTGATTGAGAGAGGTTACGAAATCGATACTAAACTCAAACTCGCAAAAAGAGAGTTTAGAACCGGGTTATATATAGAGGAGCTGTTGAAATGAAAGAGTTTGATCATACAGGTCTGCTGCTGGCGGAATATCAGGGAAAACTATTTGAAGAATCTACGGATTTAAGTTGTTCTTCACCTGTTTTCTTTCGAAGATTTTTGCACTCGGACCTTGTGAAGAAATTGGATATGAATGATACAGTCTCGATAGCCTTGGATGTAAATGAAGGAATCACCAGCATCCAAAAACAATTTGGCAATACTGAATATGGCAAAATTAAGTACTCTAAAAGCGCAATGTTCTGGATTGGATATATTTACAGATATCTTTCATATACCAGAGAAGTTTCGACAAGATTTATTATGAAGATATTTCCTTATAAACAGTTAAATAGTGTGTATTATTCCTTTCATACACAGGATCCTGAATGGTGTGTGCAAAGTTTACTGGAAATGAATAATCTGGACGAGGGGATTTTTGATAATAATCGGCGGTTGAAGAAAGCCATTAAGGATAAAGGAAACTATTAAAAATATTTGTACAGATTGAACAAACAAGTTTAATGGAGGTATTATGGCTTCATCAAAAGAATACTTAACGTATGTATTAGACCTATTGTCTTCCGTAGAAGATATCACCTATCGCTCTATGATGTCAGAATATATATTATATATTCAAGGGAAGGTGTTTGGAGGAATCTATGATGACCGCTTTTTGATTAAGCCGACCAAAAGCGTTCTGCAAAAAATAGAAAATCCACGTTATGAACTTCCTTACGAAGGTGCAAAGAAAATGGTACTTGTCGACAGTGAAGACAGAGAATTTATCAGAGATTTAATTGAGGCAATGGAACCGGAATTGAAGAAAGGAAAACGATCATGATTTTATACGCACAAAATGGAATACTTCATCTTCAGGAAGGCGTTATGGATTATATCCGCTTCGGTAATGGAAAAAAGACTTTGGTTATGCTTCCGGGAGTTGGAGATGGACTTAAAACGGTACAGGGAACGGCACTTCCGTTTGCGATGTTGTATCATAAGCTCATAAGGGATTTTACAGTCTATGTGTTCAGCCGCAGAAGGAATCTTTCAAAGAATATGAGCACCGACCAGATGGCAGAAGACTTAAATACTGCCTTAAATTTATTGAACTTAAGAAAGTGTGCGGTTGTAGGCGTATCACAGGGAGGCATGATTGCCCAATGGCTTGCGATCAATCATCCTGATAAGGTAGATAAATTAGTGCTTACGGTTACTTCGGCAAGACCGAATGATACGATAAAAAAGGTGATCTCGGGATGGCTGGAAATGGCGGATAAAAAAGACTATAAGGGAATCATGGTGGATACTGCTAAACGCTCATATTCTCAAAAACGGCTAAAGACTGCTTTGTGGGAGTATCAATTGTTAGGAAGTGTGGGAAAGCCAAAGAGTTTTGACCGCTTTAAGATACAGGCCAATTCATGTATAACACATGATGCCTATGATAAGCTGGATCAAATCAGCTGTCCAACCCTGGTGATTGGAGGCACTGATGATCAAATTGTGACCGGAGAAGCCTCCAGAGAAATCGCCGACAAGATTCCCAACAGCCAATTATACATGTATGAGGGATTAGGACATGGCTTATATGAAGAGGCATCGGATTTCTTAGATCTTGTAAAGGATTTCTGTAAGTAGGAGATGATGAAGATGGTTGAAATTGTACCCGCAAAAGAATGTGATGTAGAAACAGTAAAAAATATCACATATACCGATGTAAAGGAAGTGTATCCCAAATACTATCCGGCAGGAGCTGTACAGATGTTTTTGGATTATCATGATACACCATATATTTTGAAGGATATTGAAGCAGGATGTGTATACCTATTAAAGGTGGATGGTATTGGTGTAGGAACCGTTACCATCAAGGAAAACGAGGTTGCACGCCTGTATTTACTGCCGGAATATCAACATAAGGGTTATGGAAGAATGTTGTTTGAATTTGCGGAGAGTTTAGTTTTTACCAACTATACTTTTGTGAGAGTGGATTCCTCTTTACCTGCTAAGGAAATCTATGTGGAAAGAGGATACAGAGAAATAGAATATCATGCCATGGATTCAGGACATGGAGATTATCTCTGTTATGATGTGATGATAAAGGTGAGAAGTAATGAGCCAAAAAGAACTAACTAGCCAGAAAATGCGGAAGCTGGCACCGGAATTAGATCCACTGCGGATCGGAACCGGGTGGAAAAAAGAAGATTTATCAAAACCGCAAATTATTATTGAAAGTACGGCAGGCGATTCCCATCCGGGAAGCGGTCATCTTGGCCTTCTTGTATCCGAGGCAAGAAAAGGTGTTTATGATGCCGGTGGCTTTGGAGCCCGTTATACCTGCACGGATATTTGTGATGGCGAGTCTCAGGGAACCGATGGTATCAACTATTCACTGGCCTCTCGTGAGATGATTGCCAATATGATTGAAATTCATGCCAATGCGACACCGTTTGATGGCGGTGTATATCTTGCCAGCTGTGATAAAGGTATGCCGGCCAACATGATCGGTATGGCTCGTGTTAATATTCCTTCCATTATCGTGACCGGTGGCACGATGAGTGCCGGTCCGGAGCTTTTAACACTCGAACAGCTTGGCATGTACAGTGCGAAGTATGAGCGTGGAGAAATTGATGAAGATAAATTAAACTGGGCAAAGGAGAATGCCTGTCCAAGCTGCGGAGCCTGCAGCTTTATCGGTACGGCTTCTACCATGCAGATCATGGCGGAAGCGATGGGTCTTACCTTACCGGGAAGTGCGCTTTTACCGGCAACCAGTCCGGACTTAAAGGAATATGCATATAAATCCGGTGTGCGTGCCGTAGAACTTGCCAGAGAAGGCTTAAAACCATCGGATATTGTCACCATGGATTCCATTGAAAATGCGATCATGGTTCATGCAGCTATCTCCGGAAGCACCAATACACTTCTACATTTACCGGCTATTGCCAGAGAATACGGAATTGAAATTGATGGTGATACCTTTGATAGATTACATCGGGGAGCCCATTATTTATTGAACCTTCGTCCGGCAGGGGAATGGCCTGCAGAGTTCTTCTATTATGCCGGCGGTGTTCCTGCCATCATGGAAGAAATCAAGGATGTATTACATTTAGATGCGATGACAGTAACCGGTAAGACATTAGGCGAAAACTTAAAGGAACTCAAAGAGAACGGTTTCTATGAGCGCTGTCAGAAATGGCTGGATGAAGCGAATCAGAAATATGGAATTCATTTAACGAAGGAAGATATTATCCGTCCGTATGATGATGCGATCGGTACGGATGGAAGTATTGCGATCTTAAAGGGAAACTTAGCCCCAGAGGGTGCTGTGATCAAACATACTGCATGTCCTAAGGAAATGTATAAGGCAGTGTTGAATGCCAGACCGTTTAACTCGGAAGAAGAGTGTCTGGATGCCGTATTACACCATAAGGTACAGAAAGGGGATGCGGTATTTATCCGCTATGAAGGACCGCAGGGAAGCGGTATGCCGGAGATGTTCTATACATCCGAAGCCATCAGCTCGGATGCAGAACTGGGAAGATCTATCGCATTAATCACTGACGGTCGTTTCTCAGGTGCTTCAACCGGACCGGTAATCGGACATTGTTCCCCGGAAGCACAGGCCGGAGGTCCGATTGCGCTGGTAGAAGAAGGCGACTTAATTGAACTGGATGTCTTTGGACGTAAATTAAATATTATCGGTGTCAAAGGAGAAAGAAAAACTCCGGAAGAGATCGATGCGATCTTAGCAGAAAGAAAGAAACATTGGAAACCAATGGAACGCAAATATAAATCCGGTGTTCTTCGTTTGTTCAGTGAACTGGCTGCCAGTCCGATGAAGGGTGCTTATCTCGATTACGATAAATTCAAGAGGTAGAATATGACGATATTATATCGGCCTCCTTTTGAAGCCAGATCGTTTTTACTGGAAGTAACGGAAGGTTGTTCCCACAACAAATGCTCGTTCTGTACGATGTACAGGGATATACCTTTTAAGGTTTGTTCTCTGGGTCATGTAGAAAAACAATTACGAAATGCAGTTGGCTATGCTCCACATGTGAATCGAGTATTTCTGGAAAATGGAGATGCCTTTACGCTTTCTGCTGATAAGCTTTTGAAGATTGCGGATTTGGTGCATCATTACTTACCGATGACAGAGACAATATCGATGTATGCCTCTATCAATAATATTCGTACCAAAACAGATGATGAACTCATTCTGTTACAAAAAGCAGACATCAATGAATTGAATATCGGTGTCGAAAGCGGATTGGATGAAGCGCTTCAATATATGAATAAGGGATACAGTGCCAAAGAGGCTGTGTATGAGCTAAAGCGCTTGAATAAGGCCGGTATCGATTATGGAGCCAATATTATCTTTGGATGTGCCGGGCAGTCAAAAGGGAAAATCAATGCCAGGGCAACAGCCGATTTATTAAATGAGACTTCTCCTTATTTGATTTTTACGGGAACGATTCATGCCGATCCGGGATGTCCTTTATACGAAGATATGAAAAAGGGAACATTTGTAGAAAGCACCTTTGAAGAGTATCTGGATGAAGAGGAATTATTATTGAAGAGTTTGGATTTACCGGATTGTTTCTATTTTGGATTGCATCCTTCCAATGTCGTACAAGTGTGTGGAAATCTTGGAAGTGATAAAGAAGCGATGATCAAGGAAATCGAAAAGAAGCGGCAGATGTTTAAGGAAAGAATCCATGAAAGACCGATTCGTTCGGGTGAAGGAGCTATATTGAATTGTTAGGCAGGAAGGGTTATCTTCCTGCTTATTTTTGTGGATTCAAAAACATAAGTTTTTGGATTTTAGTCATATAGGAAAAAACGGTGGATGGTTCATTGTTTTGGGTGGTGAATGAAACTTTGCGGGCTTATAATGAAAACAGATAAGACATGTATGATTTGTAGGTTATTAATGAAAGGAGATGAAATAATGGAATTCAATAAGAAGGTCTTATCCGGAATCTGCGTTTTATTTTTATGCCTGGCCGGCTGTGGTAAAAACCAAAGCTCACAGGGTAATGATTCAAATGCACCGTCTTCCGATACTTCATCCCAGGTGAGCGATACAGCCGATAAGGATGATAAGAAAGACGATCAAAAAGAAGATGCCAAGGATGAAAACAGCACTTCCGATACCAATGCCGCCGGGGATTCAAGCGCTCCATCCGGAACGAACGGCAATGGCGGTAATGCAGGAAATGGTTCATCCACCAACAACAGTGCACCATCTTCTACTTCAACAGGAAACGGTCCGTCTGTAAAAATCGGGGATAAAGATGCACAGGTAGCATGGGAGAATAATGAAACAGTTGAAGCTTTAAAACAGCTGTCCCCATTAACTGTTCAATTGTCTCCATATAAAGGGATTGAGTTATCAGGAAATATCGGAACCACCATTCCGTCAGTATATTCAGAAATGACAACCAGTCCCGGGGATATCGTGCTCTATGAAGGAAATACAATAATCGTAGTAGTAGAACCTAATACATGTCTATATACAAAGATTGGAAGGATTACCAATTTGAGTGAAGCTGAATTAAAGGATTTGTTGGCTCAGGGTAATGTGACAATCACGTTAAATATTCAATAATCGGAACCTGCAAATCATTCATGTAAAACTATATAAATGTACCAGTCGGAATATATATGGCCAATATATTCCGAATTTTTTTTTGAAAATTTAGTCATTTAGGAAGAATTAGCGTATAAGAAAATGAAGGTCTCCTTGGGATAATTTTATTCTTTTGTTTCATAATCGGCCAAATCTGGCGGCAAAACATTATAACGATAAGGAGGAGTGATTCATGAAATATTTTAATATTGGCAAAGAAACAGAAGAATTAGAATTTAAGAGAAGTACCGGGGAGCTGAAGGAAGGGGTGATTTCTATTGTTTCAATTTTAAATAAACATGGAAAAGGTAAACTATATTTCGGTGTTGATAATAACGGGGATGTGATAGGTCAACAGATTGGCAAAGACACGTTACGAGAAGTAAGCCAAGCTATTGGAAACCATATTAGACCAGTTATTTATCCAGGGGTTGAAAAAGAAACTTTTGGAGAAAAAGAAACCGTTGCCGTTACTTTCGAAGGATCTCAGCAGCCTTATCTTGCATATCATATTCCACGAATTAGAGTTGCTGATGAAGATTTAGTGATGGATCAACTAACTTATGAACATTTGATGTTACAAAGAGATAAGCCTTATTTATCTTGGGAAAAACAATTATCTAAATACACAATTAATGATATCAATAAAGAAGTGTTCAAAGGTTATTTGAAAAGGGCGAGAGACGCAGGTCGAATTGGCTTTGAAAGTGATGATGAGAAATACATATTGAATAAGCTGGAATTGGCTGAAGGAGATACTCTTTTAAATGCGGGCGCAGCCCTGTTTGTAGATTCGGGGATAAATGAATTGCAGATGGCTAAATTTGCTTCAGATGAGAGATTGACGTTTACTGATATTCGAAAATATACTGGATCGATTTTTGAACTTGCGGATAAAGCTGTGCAGTACATTGTTGATGCGATGGATTGGCGGGTTGATTTCGAAGGCCGACTGGCAAGAAAAGAGATTCCTGAAATTCCTATAGATGCTATTAGGGAAGCGGTAATCAATGCGTTTGGACATCGCAGAATTGAATCCGAGCAAAGCGTAGAAGTTGCAGTTTTTAGAAGTTTTATAGAAATATATAGCCATGGCTCCTTTCCGGAAAATATGCAACCAGAAATGTTTATCAAAGAGAGTATGAGATCAATCCGACGAAATCCTCTTATCACGAGGACTTTGTACTATTCAAAGGATATGGAGAGTTTTGCGACCGGATTAAAAAGAATCCAAACACTTTGTGATGAGATAGGGTGTAAAGTTGAATTTTTATACAATTACTATGGATTTACCGTGAGGTTTTACAGACATTGTGGAGAAGGGTGGCAAAAACTGTTAGATAAAAATGAGAACGCCGCAATATTTAATGAGCCTAATCGTGAGTCCAATGAGCCCAATCGTGAGTCCAATGAGCCCAATCGTGAGTCCAATGAGCCCAATCGTGAGTCCAATGAGCCCAATCATGAGTCCAATGAGCCCAATCGTGAGTCCAATGAGCCCAATCATGAGTCCAATGAGCCCAATCGCAAGTTTAATGAGCCCAATCATGAGATCATTGAGTCCAATCGAATAAATTGCTTAACCGACCTGCAGAAGAGTATATTGCTGATTGCAGAATTAGATCCTAAAATATCCCAGCGAAAGATTGCAGAAAAATTGTGCAAAGCTCGTATTACTGTTCGAAGGGAAATTGATGAGCTGGTTAAAATGGGATATATTTCCAGGGAAAACGGAACAAGAGGATTCTGGAAAGTGAATAAGAAATAATTAAAAGGGATTCCGAATCCGGAATCCCCATTTTATTAATTAACCTTATATAGGTAGGTACCCTTCATAGTATCTACAAGGATGATGTCACCCTTTTTGACGAAGTAAGGTACTTTAATTTTGGCACCTGTTTCTACAATCGCAACGCCTTTGAAAACATCTTTAACTGAAAGTTTTGTTGTTTTAGGAAGGTTGATTACTAGCAGCTCTCCATCATAGTAACGTAATACGACATCGGCTCCGGCAGGTAAATAGTCAATGGCTTTACCACATATTTTTTCAGATGCAGAAACGGTTTTACCGTTTATTTGAAAGAAGCATACCCCATTAGAGTGGGACAAATATTGAGCTTCTTTATTTTCTTTGGCTGCTGTTTCCAGCTGAACAGATGGAGCAAAGATCTTTTTTACAACTCTTCCATCTTTGATCATTTGAAGTTTGGTGTCGACATAACCGGCACCATTACCGGCTTTAATGTATTTGGCATCAAGCACGATATATTCTTCATTTCGATAGCGTATTAGTAATCCGGATTGTAATTCTTTTGCGCTGATCATAGTTTATTCTCCGTTAAGAATAGTGATACGACCCTGTCCGTAAGGGTTGGAATATTCTTCACCGACTGATCCGTTCAGGTCTTCTGAAATATATTCAATTATAGCCTGGGTATCTAATTTGATTCCATCTTTCACTAATGTTGCACCGTCAAATGCAGTATTGCCATCACCTTTGTTCAATAACAAGTAATCCAATCCGGCAACAGTATATGTTTTTGCAGGATCGATTGGCTCACCGTTGACTTTAACGTTTCTAACACGTCTTTCGCCCTCAATGGAAGTCATCATACTGTTTTGGTCTGATTTACAAGGAGAAGGAATCGATACATCGATGTCATAGCTCATGCCGGAAACCTGTAAAAATCCTCCAAATTCTGACGGAAGGGCACGGGCACCCCATTCTAATGCATCCAGAATCTGCTGTCCGGTAGCTTCTACAACGCATAATTGGTTGCTAAAAGGAGCAACGTTTAGAATATCGCCATATGTGATATCACCTTTTTTAATCGGTGTGCGGATACCACCGCCGCCTACCAGAGCAATATCAGCATCACATTGAGTGCGTACTGCATCTGCTTCTAAATCGCCGAGGTTGGTTTCCTGAGTACGGACGATACGTACCGGTTCACCGATGGAATCAACCGCAACCGGATCATGGATAATCAGGTCTACATCTGAATGTCCGACAACTACACCCATAGTTTCTTCCAATTTAGCTTTCGTTTCTTTCACAACCGGTGTAGCTGCATTATTGAAATTGAACATCTCAGGTGCACTGATTTTATTTGTCCAGCTGATGATATTGGTTTCCTTGATACCGTCTTCCGGTGTAATGATGCTGTAACCGATACCTACCCATTTAGTTCCAACGGCAGAACGGATTACATCGTTACCATCTTTATCTTTCATGACGATTTGTTCTGTATCGTGGGAATGTCCGTCTAAGAAAACGTTGATTCCGCTTGTATGAGAGATAATATCTGCATAGGTCCATGGAGCACATTCTTCTTCAAGTCCGCAGTGTGCCATTACATAAATGTAATCAGCGCCTTCTGCTTTGGCACCATCGATTGCACTTTGCACGGCTGCATATAGTTTTTCACCGGTATCATCCTGGGAGAAATCATAGATATATTCTCCTTTTTCATTCTGGAAAAATTTAGGAGTAGAAGAGGTAATTGTCATCGGTGTTGTGATACCGATAAAGGCTATTTTTTTGCCGGCTGCTTCTTTGATGATATAAGGCTCAAATAACAATTCACCTTCTTTGTGGATGTTACAGCTGGTATACGGGAAATTAGCGATCTTTGTCAATTCCATAAAGCGGTCCATGCCATAGTCAAATTCATGGTTACCCGGAATCGCAATATCATACTTTACCGTATTCATTAAATTGATAATGGCTTCTCCCTGGGTGAAGACACCAACGTTGTCACCCTGGATGGCATCACCATCATCTACCAGTATTGTTGTATATCCTCTGGCTTCATAGCTGTCGCGGATCTGCTGTAATCCTTCAAAGCCGAAGCCTTTATCCAGGGAACAGTGAATGTCACTGGTAAAAAGGATAACGATATTTCCGTTTTTCTCGACGGTTTGTGTCTGATTCTGGTTATTGGCACAGCCGGTAGTGAACACCAGCATAAATACAGTAAATATGCTGATCAACTTTTTAAATCTGTTCATATTGGTCCCACATTTCTTTCTTTAGAAGAATTATGTTATGGTTCTTAAGTTTCTTCAAGGATTATTTAAAAACAAAGTGAATGGCTTATTTTATTGTTCTTCATTCAGCTTTTCATTGACAAGGTTTGTCACTTTGACTAACAGGGAAGTAAGCGTATCAAATTCATCTTTCGGTAATATGGATTCAATATATTCGTTAATATCGTATATTGTTTTGGCTATGTCATCTTTGATAGATAAGCTTTTTTCTGTGAGATGAAGATGGTAGTATCTTCCATCATCTTCGTCTTTGACACGATATACATATCCATTGGATATTAAATTTTTGATTAGTGATGTAACAGAAGGGTTTTTCAAGCCGAGATATTTTTCGATATCGATTTGATAGATTTTTTCTTTATCGGAATTCGCAATGAAAAGGATTGTTACACTTTGCTGCATAGTGAGTTTATATTTTGAAAGCCTGCGGTTATAAAGTTTTAACAGATTCTTATCGATATTATGAATCAGGTTACTGATTAAAAGATTATTCTCTGCAGTTATGATCTTATATTTATCATTCATACTATATATTCCTCCCACAACAATTATACATAAAAATACATAGAAATAAATGCATTTTTTGTTGACAAAGATAAATACATAGAGTACTATGTAATTGCGAAAAACATAGAACTCTATGTATTGTCTGGCCGACAAATAGTTTAAAGGAGAAAAGGAAATGAAAAAGAACTATCCACAGCTTGCATCTGATATCCTCCGCTTAGTAGGCGGTGCTGAAAACGTAACATTTGTAATGAATTGTGCTACACGTCTTCGCTTTACTTTAAAAGATATGGATCTTCCGAAAACAGAAGAAATTAAAGCTTTACCCGGTGTTATTGATGTTATTATTCAAAATGGGCAATATCAGGTCTGCATCGGACCGGATGTACCTGATGTTCTAAAAGAAGTAAAAAAACTTGGAAATTTTGATGGAACAAATAGTGCTCCGGAAGAAAAGAAAAAAGGAATGGACCGCTTATTTGAAGTTATTTCCGGTATTTTCACACCAATCGTTCCTGTATTGATGGCTGCCGGTATGACCGGAGCTGTCTTAACAGTATTAAATCTTCTGCACATCTTACCGGATACCAGTCCTACTTATTATGTTTGGAATATTATCAAGGAAGCAGGATTCTATTTCCTTCCTTTCTATGTCGCATATACGGCATCTCAAAAATTAAATGCCAATCCGTTCTTAAGTATGTTACTTGCCGGCGTAATGCTTCATCCGCAGCTTACCGCTTTTGAAAGCTTAGGTGTAGAACAGTTAAGCTGGTTTGGAATCGGAATTCGTAATGTCAGCTACGCCAATGCCATCCTGCCGGTAATCTTAGGTGTATGGTTATTGGGATATGTTGAAAAGTTCTTCACTAAATATATGCCGCAGGTTATTCGTGCTTTCGCTGTTCCGATGCTCACAATGATGGTGGTTGTTCCAATTCAGTTAATCTTAATTGGCCCGATGGCAAGCTATGTAGCTGACTTTATGGCAGGTGTTGTTCTATATATGGGTGAACATTTTGGATTTGTTGCGGTTGGTGTTATTGCAGCATTAACACCGATTATGATCTCTACCGGAACCCATTCCTTCGCATTCCCGATTATTCTTGCCTCTTTGGCAGCAAATGGTTTTGAAGCACTTCTGGTACCGGCTATGCTGGCAGAAAACCTGGCAATGGCAGGTGCTGCTTTCGGAGCTGCTTTCTTAACTAAGGATGTTGATGAAAAAGCTGAGGCAAATGCAGGAGCAATCTCTGCTGTCATGGGTATCTCTGAGCCGGCTATGTATGGTGTATGCTTACCAAAGAAAACACCATTTATCGCTTCTATTATCGCTTCCGGTATCGGTGGCTTAGTTGCTGGTTTATTTGGAGTTAAATTCTATACGCTTGCTTCTGCAAGTGTTGTAGGTCTTCCTGCTACAATCGGTGAAAATTCAATGCAGAGTTTTTTCGGCGCATTAGTCACAATTGCGGTATCTCTGGCTGCCGGTTTCTTCTTTACAATCCTTTTAAGCAAAAAAGGTGAAAAAAGTGTAAAAGTTGAAGGTCCGATCGAAGTAGGCTCTCCAATCAATGGTGAACTGATCGATTTATCCCAGGTAAATGATAAGACATTTGCCAGCGGTGCTATGGGAAAAGGCGCTGCAGTTATTCCAAGTGACGGTGTATTAAGAGCACCGGTCGATGGAAAGATCATCATGTTGTTTGAAACAATGCATGCCGTAGGTATTAAGGCAGATAATGGGGCTGAACTGTTGATCCATATCGGTATGGATACAGTCAATTTGAACGGAAAATATTTTGAAGGTGTAAAGAAGGTAGATGACAGAGTCAAGAAGGGCGATGTGATCGTGAAATTTGATATCGATGCGATCAAGTCTGAAGGTTATGATGTCACTACACCGGTTATTATCACTAATTCTGATGAATTTAAAAATATCACAAAAGCAGATGCTGCTGATGTAAAAGCAGGGGATATAATTCTCACTGTTGAATAAAAGGAGGGCATTATGAAAGACGCATTTCTCTGGGGAGGATCAACTTCCGCATTCCAGTTTGAGGGTGGAGCTCATGAAGGTGGAAAGGGTGTATCGTTCTACGATACCATTTCCGAAAATGCTAAGGTTGCTGCAGAAACAATGGAGTCCTGGATGGGATCGAATAAGCGAAAGGATTATTCCGTAACTTCGGATTTTTACCATCACTATAAAGAAGACATTGAATTGATGGCAGAAATGGGATTTAAGGCTTTCCGTATGTCTATCGCATGGACACGAATTTATCCGGAAGGTGATGGACAAATCAATGAGCAGGGAATTGCGTTCTATCGTGATGTCTTTGCGAAGTTGAAAGAACATAATATTGAACCGGTCGTAACACTATATCATTGGGATATGCCGCAATCTTTGATTGACAGGTACCATGGATGGTATGGCAGGGAAACTGTAGATGCCTTTGTGCAATATGCCGCAACCTGCTTTAAGGAATTTGGACAGTATGTAAAGTATTGGCTGACCTTAAATGAAAACAATATGACCGTCCTGATGCCGGCCTTTGGAACAGGTGTTAAGATTTCTAAAGATGATCCGGATTACGAGATGTTTAAATATATGGTATATCACAATACCAATATTGCCCATTTTGCGGCAGTTAAGAAATGTCATGAGATGCTGGATGGAGCGCAAATCGGATGTATGTTTGCCAGTGCTCTGGCCTATCCGTTAACTTCAGATCCTCAGGATGTGATGCTGGCAAGAGATCATAATCAGAAATTGAATTATGATTATTTGGATCTTTTAACCAGAGGTAAATATACCGTAAAAAACAGAATTGAAATGGAAGGTGCCGGTTTTAAAATCTCTGAAGAAGATAAAAAACTGTTCTCAGATCCAAAATCAATTATTGACTTTATTTCATTTAGTTACTATTACTCCGTATGTGCAGGAACAGCGCAGAATGCTGCAGATGAAAATGCGGGAACGGTACAGATGATGTATCAGGCAATGTCCAATCCAAAATTAAAACAGTCAACATTTGGCTGGACTATTGATCCATTAGGACTTCGTATTTTAATGAATAATTTATATGACCGCTATCAGCTTCCGGTTATGATTGTTGAAAACGGCCTGGGAGTTAAGGATGATGTCTTAACAGAGGATGGCAAAGTTCATGATGATTATCGAATCAGCTATCTAAAAGAGCATATTAAGGCTGTTATTGATGCGGTTGATCAAGACCATGTGGAATGTCTTGGATATCTTCCATGGGGATGTATTGATCTTTACAGTGCATCCGGTGACCGTGATAAGCGTTATGGTTTTATCTATGTAGATTATGTTCATGACTGCAAAAGATATCGTAAGGATAGCTTCTACTGGTATAAGACAGTAATCAGCACAAACGGAAAGGAGCTTGACTAATGTATATTGTGGTAATAGAAAATACTGTTAAACAGGACAGTATTGAAAAGTATGCAGAAGTATCAACAAGATTCATGAATGAAATGAAGACACTTCCCGGTATGATGGATGCCCTGGTTTGGAAGGATGAACACAATCCGTCACAGATTCTAAATGTGATGATGTGGGAGTCAAAGGATGCTTCAAAAGCGGATGATGGAAGTATCTTTTTGAAATACAAAGCAGAATTAAGACCGTATTTTATTACGAATACTTCCAGAACATTTGAGTGTTAATTTAGACAGGATGAAAAATCCTGTTTTTTTGGTTGATTTATGCCGATTTTTTGGGTATATATACTGTTCCACAGGTAAGGTATTATCTAGATGCAAAACAAAGGAGGTAGTTCATGAAATTCAACGAAAAAGACAACATTGTGATTCATTGGGTTATGGTGGCATTTCGATTATGTGAAGTGATTTGTGTAATCATATTGGCTATTCTTCAATCTTTGTTAAAAGGAATACTTCGCTTTA
>CACYBS010000034.1 GCA_902772725.1 Erysipelothrix rhusiopathiae | reverse complement strand
TTTTTTGCAGATGTAGTTCAACGGTAGAACACAGCCTTGCCAAGGCTGATACGGGGGTTCGATTCCCCTCATCTGCTCCATTTTTTTGTTTAGAAGTCCCTTATATCGGGGCTTTTTTTATTAATGCCACAATCGTGCAACAGATTAAATATCAATATACAATACCCCAAGACATTTGCCCTACCCAAAAGATTAGATAAATATATTGAATAATATTAAAGTGCCGGCAGATACCGGCACTTGCGTATTAGGATTAACTTATATAAAAGAAGAGGTAATGATTTCAAGAACTTCGTCTAGAATGTCTTCCGGACATTCTTCTTTTTTTTGTGCATTGCGTTGATTAAGATCCACTGTTCTTAAGTGTTGGCAAAGAATACTGCCTGTTGTTTGTGTCCGATTGTCCAAAAGAACATGCATAGGAAATCTATTAGCGGTATTAGAAATCGGACAGACAACATATAATCCGCCCATAAAGCGATTGTACTCGTCGTTGGATACAACCAATACCGGGCGCCTGCCTGCCTGTTCTTGTCCTGCAGCCGGATCAAGTGTCGCCACAATAATATCTCCACGCCTATATCTCATCCTTTAGAATACTTCCTTTCCGACCGGACCGTCAGTCCAATACTCAGTCTGAACTTCAGAACTATTATAGCCTTCAAACCTTTCTGTCAAAGTTATCGGTTTTCTTTTGATTGGTGTTAAAACGATGCTGCCATCTACGATTTCCATCTGCAACTGGTCGCCAATAGAAAGTCCAAGCATTCTTGTCATCGTCTTAGGCAGCCGAATACCTTGTCCATTACCCCATCGATTGATAGATTGCACCAAAACACTCCTTTCTTTCATAATTCATGCCTCCTTTTCATAAAGTATAAACTATGTATATACTTTAATCAAATGACATATTGTTTTACAACATCTTTTGCGATGTAAGATATAAAAGATATAAAACCTACATAATACCTACTCCTCTCTCTTTATACCTCGAGATGATCTAATGAAGTTCGATGAATTACCTCTGTTTCTACTTTCTAATACGCACTTTTTGGCAAAGAGGAGAATTATTTATTGAATTATTTTGTTTTTTAGAGCTTTGCTTTTTTGTAAATCTATCGATCATTACAGAGATAAACTAAAAAACCATCCAAATCCTGTGTATAGGACTTAGATGGTTTCTATGAGATAGGATTGTAAATTAACAAAAACGTGTACAATAAGTTGAGAATTAGTGTTAAAATCCTCCTTTGGATGTTTCCAAACAAAAGTAGTATTATCTCCTTCATACTTTATAACTTCTTTAATTGTCATGTTCTCACCTCCTTCTAATACCGCTATCCTTTAGACGGCCCTCGAAAAGTTCACCCGATTTTCAATTTTTTCAAAAATTTTTATTTTCAAATATATTTCTCTTTATCAATTTTTAGTGTGACATTTGTGTGATATATCCCCTGTTATCATGTAGCCGTAAAAAGAAAGAACGACTACGTTCTTGGAGGTATAGATTATGAAAAAAACATTGAGAGTATTATCCAGCGCTGCTCTTGCAGGCTCTATATTATTACAGGCAGCACCTGCCTTTGCCAAACAGGTAAACTTCTACCCATCAGAATTGAAACTGGTAGAAACAGTATCTACAGTAAATGTAACTTATGATAAAAACTGTTCTGATTCCGTAAAGGTTCCGGATAGTCAAAGTGCAGAAACTGAAACTGCTGTTACGATCAGCTTTGAAACCCCGGTTAGAGATGGTTATACATTTGCAGGGTGGTCTGAGAACAAAAACGCAAATGAAAATGATCAGCTGCTTCACGGCGGTGATGCCTTTACAGTAAATGGCAACACAAAGTTATATGCGATTTGGGTAAAGGATCAAGCACCGGCTGCAGAAGAAACAAAACCGGCACCGGAAGCACAGGAAACTACAGTGACAGTTCAGGAAGAAACCCAGGAAGAAAGTGCAAACGAAGCAGTAACTTATCAGTTAATGTTAGATACACATGGCGGATCTCTGGGCATCGACCATGTAGACAGCGATGAACAGGGTACTGTTACTGTTCCTGCAGAAGCACCTGTAAAAGATGGAAATACATTCTTAGGTTGGGCAGAAGACCCTGAATCCGGAATTGTTAAACATCAACCGGGTGAAACATTCACAATCGAAAGCGATATGAAATTATATGCCGTATGGCAGGAAAACCAACCGGCAGTAACTTATCAGTTAATGTTGGATACACACGGTGGTTCCATGAGTATCGACCATGTAGACAGCGATGAGCAGGGTACTGTTACTGTACCGACAGAAGTACCTGTAAAAGATGGAAATACATTCTTAGGCTGGGCAGAAGACCCTGAATCCGGAATTGTTAAACATCAGCCGGGTGAAACATTCACAATCGAAAATGATATGAAATTATATGCAGTATGGCAGGAAAACAAGCCGACAGTTACTTACCAGTTGATGTTAGATACACACGGTGGAACCATGAGCATCGATCACGTAAATAGTGATGAGCACGGAATTGTTACCGTACCTGCTGAAAAGCCGGTAAAAAATGGATTTATCTTCTTAGGTTGGGCAGAAGATCCGGAATCCGGAATTGTTAAACATCAGCCGGGTGAGATATTCACAATCGAAAACGATATGAAATTATATGCCGTATGGCAGGCTGAACACCCGGTTGTACAGGCAACGCTTAATTTCGATGCTAACGGAGGAACCGGCGGTCCTACATCCATCAAGGCAAATGTCGATGGTACTGTTACAATCCCAACACTTATTCCGGTAAGAAATGGATACAAGTTCTTAGGATGGTCTGCAGATGCCAAGGCTACAAAAGCTACTTACAGTCCGGGACAGACAATCAAAATCAATGCTGACTTCAAGCTATACGCAGTATGGCAGGACAACAAGAGTGTTAACACAGGTGTACACAATAACACAATGTTCTACGCATTCACTGCACTTGCTGCTGCAGCATTTGCCGGATCCGTATTCATGATGAAGAAAAAAGACGAATAAACCAAAAAGATGATTCCTGAAAAAGGAACCATCTTTTTTATTTTGCCTGTTTATGAACATAGCGGTTATGAAATTTTGAATATGTGATAACCTGCTCACTGTATAAACTGTAATAACCCGATACTGTATAACAAATCGCAATTGCCAATAAATAGAAGACCATGCCGCCAAACCCAAACAGTTCAAAACACAACATTAAGGATGCGACCGGACAATTGGTAACACCGCAAAACAGAGCTCCCATGCCAATGGCAGAACAGATGCTTGGATGAAGTCCAAAAATATTGGCATATAAACATCCAAAAGCAGCTCCTACATATAAGGCAGGAACAATTTCTCCGCCCTTATAACCGGCTGAAAGAGTCAATGCGGTAAACAGCAGTTTCATAATAAATGCCATGGAAGGCATATTTCCTGCCATCGCATGTTCAATTTCATTCATTCCTGCCCCATTGTAGATTCTTGTTCCGGACAAAAATGTAAGTCCTGCAACGATGCAGCCTCCTGCAAAAATACGAATATAAGGATTCGGAAAGAAACGTGCATATAGGTGTGAAGATTTATGCATAACCTGACAGAATATAACGCTAAGTCCTGCAATAAGAATCGCCAGAATAATACACATGGTCGTATTGTGAAAATTCATATTTCCCTGGATTGCGATACGGAAGGCATCCGCTTCTAAGCCGCACAATCCTGCAACCTTAAAGGCTGTTAAGGCAGATATAGCTGCCGGTAATAAAGCCCCATAATACATCTGTCCGACACCCTGTACTTCAATCGCAAATAAAGTCGCAGTCAGCGGTGTTCCAAACAAAGCACTGAAAGCAGCAGACATGCCGCACATTGTCAATATGCGCTGATCTTCATCCGTTAAATGAAAAAACTTAGCTCCATTATAGGCAATGGATCCGCCAATCTGTAAGGCTGCTCCTTCCCTTCCGGAAGATCCGCCGAATAAATGAGTTATAACAGAGCCGATAAAGATAAGCGGCGCCATCAGAAAAGGAAGCGGATCTCCTTTAGAAAGACAGGTTAATACACGGTTTGTTCCGGGATCTTTTTCCAGTTTTGCCGCATGGTATAGATATACAATCACAAGACCGCCAAGAGGCAGTCCCCAGATGATCCAGTCGTGCGCCTGACGAAACTTTGTGACTATCGTAATGCTGTAATGAAACAATACGGCAACTAAGCCTACAACGATTCCTGTTACCAAACCATACATCAACATTAAAAATACCCTTCGAATAAATCGATACCCGGAATACATTCGATCTTTTATATTATCTTCCATGATTTTTTCTCCCTGCCAACAGTATTAATTATTATAGCACGCTTTCACTTCAGCAGATGAATCATATAAATTCTTGAATGAATAATCTTGAATCGGTACAATAAAACCAAAGGGAAAACCCTGGAGGTGCTTTATGCGAAAAAAACTGGTAGACCGGGCATTCTATGATGCCATTATTAATTTCGAAGAATCTGACCAGGCTCAGGATTATTACTATCAAATTATGGATACAGAAATCGAAAGAAACGGAAAAAGAGACACCGTTCGTAATCAAATACTTCGTGCCTATGCGATGTTGTTCTGTGACACGCTGGATATGGCTCCGGGACAGCCGGCAGGACCGGATGAAGTTGAGGCTACTGCAGACCGCCTGTATACCGGAAGTATGGGATTTGATCCTAAACACTGGTATCGTATGCAGCATCACTTCCCTATTATTGACGAAGATAACTATGACCGTTTCGCAGCTTTGGTCATTTCTGATTTAAGAGCCGGTCCGCTTCATGAAGCATTAGTTTCCGGAGGTGACATGTTACTTGTCGGTGAACTTGATCCACTTAGCTTAACAAAAGAAGAAAGAGAAAATCAGGAGGTTCATCCTGTCGTATTCGGTGGTGATTTCCAATGACAATTTTTGCCGTACATGAAAACACCACTACATTAAAGAAGATCAATAAAATTCTTTCAGAGTCCAAACCAAATGATGAAATCCTTACTTTTGACAGCTCATTATCAGCCCTGGCTTCTGCCCGAAAAACAGAAGTTGACACTGCATTTATATCCGTAGAAATGTCGGAATTAAACGGCATTGACCTAGGCCGATATTTAAAAGATTTGTATCCGATGATTAATTTGGTTTTTATATCAGATACAGCTGATCAGGGATATGAAGCAATTGCGATGCATGCCAGTGGCTATCTTCTGGCTCCTGCTGAAAAAAAGGATATCCAAAAAGAATTAGATGACCTTCGCTATCCTGCGATTCAAAAAAATCATAAGCGCTTATTTGCACAGACATTTGGTAACTTTGAATTATTTGTCGATGGGCAGCCTGTTAACTTTAAATACTCTCGTACAAAAGAAATTGTTGCGATTTTGATCAATAACCAGGGTGCCCAGACCACCAATGGTGAAATCATTGCGGATTTATGGGAGGATGATGGTGACCCTGAAAAGAAAGCCTCATATCTCAGCAACTTACGTCAGGATCTCCAAAATACATTTAACCGCTTAAAGCTCAACGGAGTCATTTTAAAACAGCGTGGTTCCATGGCAATCGCAAAGGATAAGATCGAATGCGACCTTTATGAATGGTTAGATAAGAAAAAAGAATCTAAGTATCAATATCTAGGCGACTATATGAATCAATACAGCTGGCCGGAAGCACGCCATGCTCAATTAGATGACATTAGCTGGGCTATGGAAGATGAATAGAAAAAAAAGTGTAATCCAATCGGATTTACACTTTTTTGAGAGTGTAAATTTATCTGTGTAAGTTAGTTGAGAGCGTACGGCTCATCTAGCTTGCGCAGATTTTTTGTTTATATGCTATTCTA
>CACYBS010000033.1 GCA_902772725.1 Erysipelothrix rhusiopathiae | reverse complement strand
GCCATCTTTTGAAGCAGATACTTCACCTTTACTAAAAAGGAGCGTCCTACAAACTGGTCCGAAAACCAATTGTTGATCTTCTGGGTATAATCCCCATTCATCAAAGAATAAATATTATATTTCGGAAATTGGGCAAGGGAGCGGTTTTCCGATGCCGAAAAGCTTTGGTCCGGTGTTACAACATTGATAATCAATGTCAATACCACAAACACCGAAAGAATCAAAGCTGTCATACGGGACATTCTATTAAATAGTTTTGAAAACATAACTGTCCCCTTTCTAGAAAGCTGCGTATAGGAAGGATTGATACGTACTTCCTACCGCAAAACAAATAGAAATAATGAAAACCAGTATATAAATCACGCTCACTAACGCAGGGCCATACGAGCGGATCACGCGCTCTTCCACATTACGTTCTAAATATGATGAGCCAAGTACCGCCATGACTAACACCGTAAGATTGGACAGCGATAAAAACAATCCGTTTCCATCAATCAATCCGGTAACCCCCACTCCAAATAGTCTTCCAATCACGCCAAAGGCAGCAGATAAGGAATTGCTGAAAAAGAAGATCCAGCCAATCAACACTAAAAGTAATGTATAAATTCTCTGAATGAATACCGGCAGCACAGAAAGAATATTTTTTAAGAAAAATCTTTCCATCAGCAGTAAAAAGGCATAGTACAATCCCCAGATGATAAATGTATAATTTGCTCCATGCCAGATACCGGTCAATATCCAGACAACCAGAATATTGCGGATATATAAAACTGTACTTACCCTGTTTCCGCCAAGCGGAATATAGATATAATCCCTGAACCAGCGGGACAAAGAAATATGCCATCTCCGCCAGAAATCCTGTACGGAAAGAGCTGTATATGGATGATCAAAGTTTTCATCAAAGTCATAACCAAACATCGATGCGATACCAAGAGCCATATCACTGTAACCGGAAAAGTCAAAATAGATCTGCAGCATGTAGCTGGCCGCATAGATCCAGGTACCTAACAGAGAAGTACTACCGGCAAGCGATTGAAACAAGAGCGATAATTGATCGGCAATCACAACCTTTTTAAACAATCCCCGGATAAATCGCACCACACCATTGGAAAAATGTTCACCATCCACCAGAGGCGATTTCATCTGTTCTTCCATATCGTGGTACTGTACGATCGGTCCCATCGAAACCTTTCCAAAAAAAGCTATATATAAAAACATATCGATGATATTGATCTCAGCTTTGGACTTCTTTGTATAAACGTCCGCCAGATAGGAAATAGCGCTGAAGATATAGAACGACATTCCGACCGGCAGGCTCAAAGAAGAAATATATTTAAACAGTGCCAGCACCAGCACTTCAAAGCCAACACCGGCGATAAAGACCAGTCTTCGAATTCTCTTCTTTCTTTCTACGACAATCTCTAAACCGGTAAAATAAGTCCACAATGCGACAATGACAAGAATGGCCGTATCAAATAAAGACCCCCATCCATAAAACACTAAGCTGCAAAGAACTAAGAAAAAATTCTTTAGTTTGTACGGTAATATTCGATATATTCCATACGATAAAGGCAGAAAGGCGAAGATGAATAATAAACTGTTAAATGACATAGTATCACCTATAAAGCCTTTCTAAATTGAGAATAGATTACAGGCGCATTTGGATGAATCACAAAAATACCGTAATTTCCATATCGCTGAATCATCGCAGACTGAGTGAGTTCATATTGTTCGGGAGCATAGCCTTCAAAAATATTTGCCTGGCTGTTGACATGCGAAGTGATGGCACTTTCAAAAGCGTCGTATTGATCCCTGGAGTTAAAATGCACGATCAATATTTCACTTGGCTGCATAACATCGTCCGATTTATAATAAACGATCTCTTTATAATCCCCCGGATTCAACTGTAAGAAAAGCTTTACATCATTCGGTGTCTTTTCCACCATCGACAACATATCGATATCCTTTAAAGTCTGGGCCGAAATTTCTGTTAACGGTTTATCGCTGTCGGTTGGCTGAAAGATCCGTCCTGCCAGAAGAAACGCAAATACGATTAAAAGAATTCCCTTTAAGATGCTGAAAATTGTTCCCCTTCTCATGATATGGTCGCCTCCAACATATGCCTTGCCCATACCGGATAAAAATCAAAGAGAAAATGAACACCGTCTTCCTGGTAAATATTGGCATTACCACCGTCCGCTAAGACATCATTATCAATAAAATGCCATTTATTCCGTTTGCACATCGCTCTGATTTCTTGATTGTAGGCATCTACATTGCCCCAGGATGGAGAAGTTTCAACGCGGAACGGCTGAGCCGGTATGATCGAATTAACATAGATATTTGCCTGCGGCACAATCTCCAGAATTTTATTAATTTCCGCCTCATATTGAGCTCCATAACCGCCTTCTTCACTGCCTATTTCAAGTCCCATATCATTCACTCCATAGGATAAGAAAATATTTTTCGGACGCAGCTGTTCAATCACGCCCAGATAATCCGGAATATTATGAATCGTAGCCCCACCATCTGCCAGCACACGAGATGGATCTAAAGCACCGGTTGTAATGTAGCCATATACACGGGAATCGCCAAACATCACAAAATCTTTAAACAGAGCATATACATTTGCGTTAGGATCTTCCAGTCCTGCTTCAGTTTGATCGATGATTTCCTGTTCTTTCCGCTCATAAATATGCTCGCTGATCTCATCGACTGATTTTTGATTCTGATTTTGAATAAAGGCAATCCCTTCACTGGTATCAGGATGGCCTACGCCCCGTCTCAAAAAAAACACAACTCCCGCCACAATCACAGCTAATATCAAAATAATGCGGAAATTGATCCCTTGTCTCCTTCTTTTTTTCATATGATCTATCCTCTTAAATACCAGATACCGTATTTTTAAATACCACTCAAATTATATCACTTTTTACTATGCTTTTATGCACAATAAAAAAGTAAACGGAATTTCCGTTTACCCTAGTCATTATCGGTATTATAGATACATGTCTTAACCGCACGAATCCAGCCCATATAACGCTCATCCATATCCTCTTTGGTGCGTTTTGGCTCAAAACGGCGCTCTAAGGCAATATTTAAATCATCCTTTGTCCAATATCCGCTGGCAAGGCCGGCTAAGAAAGCGGCACCCATCGCAGTCAACTCCTGAATCTTAAAGCGCTCTACCGGACACTGGATCAAATCCGCCTGGAATTGAAGCAAGAAATCATTGGCAGCAGCTCCACCATCAACCTTTAAAGAAGAAATTTGAATATGCGAATCTTCCTGCATTGCTTCCATGACATCACGGGACTGGTATGCCATAGACTCCAGAGCTGCGCGAACCAGCTGATCTCTATTGGTACCAAGTGTCATTCCCGTGATCATACCTCTTGTCTTATCATCCCAATATGGAGCACCCAGTCCTACAAAGGCAGGAACGATATAAACACCGCCGGTTGTCTTGGCACGGATGGCCATATCGGATGTTTCCTTTGTATGTTCAAAAAGGCCCAATTGGTCACGTAACCATTTCATCAAAGATCCGGATACAAAGATACTTCCCTCTAAGGCATAATCGATCTTATCCCCAATCTTCCATGCGATTGTGGATAATAAGCCATTGCGGGATTCTACCAATTCATCCCCTGTCTGCATCAACATAAAGCCGCCGGTTCCATAGGTGTTCTTAACCATACCTTTTTCAAAACATCCCTGTCCAAACAGGGCTGCCTGCTGGTCACCGACAACCGAGCAGATCGGAATCTCCTGATTAAAGAACAATACCGGTGATGTGCAGGTATACTGTTCAGAGGTAGAACGAATCTCAGGAAGCATGCATTTAGGAATATTGAACATTTCAAGCAGTTCATCATCCCATTTGGTTTCATGAATATTAAATACCAAAGTTCTTGAAGCATTGGTTACATCGGTAATATGCACCTTCTGTCCGCTCATCTTCCATACCAGCCAGGAATCGATGTTTCCGAATAAAAGTTCGCCTTTTTCTGCCCTTTCCTGGGCTCCTTCTACATGGTCTAAGATCCAGCGGATCTTGGATGCAGAAAAGTAAGGATCAATGCGAAGTCCGGTTTTAGAGCGAATGATATCTTCATATCCTTTTTCACGCCACTCATCGCAGATACCATCGGTTTGTCTGGATTGCCAAACAATCGCATCATAGATCGGCAGTCCGGTATTCTTATCCCAGATTACCGTAGTCTCACGCTGATTGGAGATACCGATCGCATGGATATCTGATGGATCAATTTTTGCACTTGAAATCACATCCACAATCACAGCCATTGTCGCAATCCAAATCTGGTTGGCATCCTGTTCCACCCATCCCGGTTTTGGATAGGCGATCTGCCCTTCTTTCTGGGACATTTTAATGATGTTGCACTCATGATCAAAAAGGATCGCCCGCGTGCTGGTCGTCCCCTGATCAATGGCCAGTATATACTTGCCCATAAATAATTCCTCCGTATATCGTTAACCTTATTATACATCAGAAAACCCAGAAAAAAAGGTCGGACTAAGTCCAACCTTCTAGCTTCTTAACTGTGCATTCAATTCCTTTTCCAGCATATTTAAGATCTTATCAAATACAGTATTGATTTCATCATCCTTCAAAGTATGTGTATCGGATTGGAAGGTTACCGAAAGGGCAACTGACTTCTCGTTTTCCTTTACATGTTCACCTTCATAGATATCAAATACTTCAATATCGCGGATGATCCATTCATTATTTACCTTACCCTGTTTACGGATAATATCAACAGCCTTCTGTACCGGTACATTGCGCTCTACCACAAAGGCAAGATCTCGCTGAACGCTTGGATACTTCGACATAGCTGCATATTTGATCTTGGATTTTTTCACATCCATGATCTTATTGAAATCAAACTCACCCATGACGACACCCTTTGTATCGGTAGTCTGTGCATATTTTGGATGAATCTGTCCAAAGATACCGACGCGGTCTTTTCCGATAAATACTTCCGCAGAGCGGTACGGATGGAAATGCGTTGTATCAAAGTGATTTTCCTTGATGAAGATACGCTGTTCATTGATACCGATCAATTCAAAGAAAGCCTGAATAAGTCCCTTTGCGGTATAGAAATCACTTGGTAGGTTGAATCCTGCCCAGCGTGACTGCTGTAAAGAACCGCTTAAGACAAACGCAAAATGCGTGCCGGAGCCTTCTTTTGTGGCGATATCACTTAACTCAAATACATTCACATCTTTTACGGAACGCGCCATATTGTAGGCTGTTACATCTAGTAAGCTAGGTAAGATACTGGTGCGGACATACCGTCTTTCCTCACTCATCGGTACGGCAAGCTCAACAGCTTCCCCTTCCGTTAAGATCGCATTATCCTTCTTTTCGGTACTGATCAATGTATAAGTAATGCAGTCCTGAAGACCCTGATTGGTAAAGAAGGTGCGAACCATTCTTGTTAAGCGCTGACGTGCGTCTAACTTACCTTCGGTCATTTCCATCAAAGGAAGTGTACTTGGCAAGCGGTCATATCCTAATAAGCGGATGACTTCTTCACTTAAATCGGCTTTACCTTCTACATCGGTTCTGGTACTTGGAACATGAACGGTAATCACATCCCCATTCACTTCAGGATTCCATACCAGTCTTTCAAATACAGATACAACCTCATCCTGAGTGAAATCTGTTCCTAAGCGGTTATTGATATCTTCTGCGGTGAAATCAATTGTCAATGGAGTATAGCCATCCGTTCCATATACAACGGTTTCTTCGATATCTTTGGCATCCGCATATTCAATCAACAGCTGAACGGCTCTATCCACTGCCTTTTTAGCTGCCAGCGGTTCAATGCCCTTGGCATAGCGCTGTGAAGATTCGGTATTTAAATTCAAACGTTTAGCGGTGTTGCGAATCGCAACATGATCAAACATAGCACATTCAATGATTAATCCGCTTGTGGTATCTAAAATCTTGGAGTCATCTCCACCCATGATACCGGCAATACCGATCGGGTTGCCGTTATTGGTGATAACTGCATCTTCCGGCTGTAATTTATAAGTAACTCCATCAAGTGCAGTATAGTCCACAGACAAACCGTCTTTTACGGTGATCTCCTGGTTTTTAATAGCATCTTTATCGTAGAAGTGCATTGGCTGACCGGTCTCCAACATAACGATGTTGGAAATATCGACTACGTTATTGATTGAATGAACACCGGAAGCACGAAGCAATTCCTTCATCCATTTCGGACTTTCCTTAATTGTTACAGAGCCGATGACCTTTCCGTAGAATAAAGGACATTTATCCGTTTCAGAGCTTACTTTTAACTTGGTCGGTGTACCTAAATCAGCTGCTCCATCATATTTTGGAAGAACCGCCTTGCGATTTAAGATCGCAGCTGCTTCCATACCCATATTAAAGGCAGCCAGACAATCCGAACGGTTCGGTGTTAAACCGATATCCAAAATTTCATCATCCAAACCTAAATATTTTAACGGTTCTTTATTTCCTACCGGAGCATCTGCGTCGAGTACTTCAATACCGTTTTTACTCTCATCGGATAATACGTGCGGATCTACGCCTAATTCCAATAAAGAGCAGATCATACCGTTGGATTCCTGTCCACGAATCACACCGCGTTTAATTTCGCCGCCCGGCAGCTTAGCACCGGCAAGGGCAACGATAACCTTCTGGCCTGTGGCAACATTTGGTGCCCCACAGACAATACTTAATACTTCATCTCCGACATTGACCTTCGTGCAATGCAGATGATCGCTGTCAGGATGATCAAAGCATTCTTCTACATATCCGATCACAAGGTTGGTTCCCTGTGACATATGTTCGATACCTTCTACTTCAAATCCTGCATCGGTAATCTTATCGGCCATTTCTTCAATGGTCAGATCCGATACATCCATATATTGTGAAAGCCATTTTCTTGAAATTCTCATAATCCTGCCCTCCTACTCAAAACGCTTGAAGATTTCATCAAAGCGCTTGTCATTTGTATAGAAGTGACGGATATCATCTACCCCGTACTTCAACATCGCAACACGTTCAATACCTACACCGAACGCAAAACCGCTGCATTTTTCCGGATCATAGCCGGCCATCTTTAATACGTTAGGATGTACTTCACCGGCTCCCAGAATTTCGATCCATCCGGTCTGTTTGCAGGTAGGACAGCCCTTACCGTTACAGATATGGCAGGTAACATCCACTTCAACACTTGGTTCCGTAAATGGGAAGAAGCTTGGACGGAAGCGGATCTGACGGTCCTGGCCGAACATCTTGCGGGCTAAGAATTCCAGCGTTCCCTTTAAATCCGATAAGGTAACATGTTCACCGATAACTAAACCTTCCATCTGCATGAACTGGTGAGAATGGGTAGCGTCATCATCATCACGGCGGTATACCTTACCCGGGCAGACTACCTTGATTGGATTCGGTGCGGATTTCTCCAATACTTCCATCTGAATAGCTGTTGTATGGGTACGAAGTAACCATGTAGGATCAATATATAAGGAATCCTGCATATCTCTTGCCGGGTGATCCTTTGGGATGTTGGCACGTTCAAAACAATACTCATCCGATACGATATCATCACCTTCAATAACTTGATAACCAAGTCCAATAAACAGATCTTCCAACTCCTGTACGATCAAGTTTAACGGATGCAGATTACCAACCACAGGAACACGACCCGGTAAAGAGATATCGATCTTTTCTAATTCGATACGATGTTCCATTTCCTTTTGAGCTAACTGTTCTTTACGGAGTTCAATCTGCTCGCTGAGCTGCTGTTTGAGCTCGTTGACCTTCTGACCGAATACCGGTCTTTCTTCTTTCGCCAATGACTTCATGGTCTTCATCAAGCCCTGAACCGGTCCCTTTTTACCGAGGTAATTGACACGCATATCATTTAATGCGTTCAAATTGGAAGCTTCAGCAATCTGCTTGAGTGCCTGCTGGCGAAGTTCTTCAATTTTTTCCATGATACTTTCCTTTCCTTTTTCACAAAACAAAAAAAGACGAATATGGGAACGAAACATGTTCGCGGTACCATCCCACTTCGTCTTTAAAAACGCACTTAATTGCCATGATAACCGTATGAAACGGAGAATGATTAATTCTGCTCAAAGGTGAATTCCCTAAATCTTCTTGTACGGAACTTACAGCCGCGATTCCGATTCTCTTGACAAGGTTTGTTTAAGTACTCTGTCTTCTCAACGCTATGAAATGATTATACAAAAACAAATTCTAACTTTCAATCCAAATTTTTATGTTTATGGTACAATGGGCTCATGGAAAAATATATCAGTTCAACCCAGAATAAACTCATTAAAGAATGCGCTAAGCTGCATTTAAAAAAAGAACGCGATAAGACAGGACACTTCTTAGTGGAAGGATGGCATATGGTCGAAGAGGCCAAAAAAGCCGGCTGCATAGAAACGCTGTTTATATCCGAGACGGAAGCACCTGTAGAAGATGCGATTGTATGTTCCACTCCTGTTATGGAAAAATTATCCTTTCAATCTTCCGGCAGTTCGATTATCGCCTTGTGCTCCAAGCCAAGATTCAATCGGAATAAAAAGGAAACCGTGGTACTTCTGGATGGCGTACAGGACCCGGGCAATGTCGGAACGATTGTACGAACCGCTTATTCATTTGGTGTGGATGCCATCTATTGTTCGAAAGATTCGGCAGACATCTTTAATCCCAAAACGATTCAATCCACCCAGGGAGCTCTGTTTCATATACCGGTCATCTACGATGATTTAAATGAAGTTATCCCTGATCTCAAAGAAAACGGATTTACCGTATATGCCACCAGTTTGTACGGAGACTACATCGATTTAAAAAATGTTAAAGTGAAAAAACCGTATGGCATTATCTTAGGATCGGAAGGAAACGGAATTCGTGAGAATATCTTAAAACAGGCCGATGTCTCTGTGCGTATTGAAATGGATGCCTTTGAAAGCTTAAATGTTGCGATCGCAGCAGGAATTGTAATGTATACATTAAAAAAATAATAAAATAGTTAAATACCTTTTTTGGTTTCATATCTGTCCTTTCTGATTCATTGTTAGTCCGTTTTGAACTAATTTCACAAAAAATTAACAGTCCATAATATAATAAACACGGAAGATAAAGAGGGACCCCCTATGAAGTTAAAACGGATTAGAGATCTTAGAGAGGACAACGATTTGACCCAGGCTGAAATCGCTAAGTACCTTAACGTTACTCAAAGAACCTATTCAAGGTATGAGAATGACGATAGAGCGATTCCACTTGAACAGTTGATCAAATTAGCTGACTTTTACAAAACCAGTGTTGATTATCTTCTAAATCGTACAGATAGAAAAGATCCATATTAAAAGGTGTACCCGGTCAAGGTACACCTTTTTACATTACAGGCTCAAACCAATGCATCTTTTCACAGATATTATAGATTCCATCGTCTACATTGGCATCGGTAACAATCGATGCCTTTTCTTTTAATTCATCACAGGCATTGCCCATTGCGATCGATGTCCATCTGTCATCAAACATGACTAAATCATTATAGTCATCCCCAAATACCACAACATCTTTAGGATCGGCATCTAAGGCTTTCATCATATCTAAGATTCCCTGATGTTTGGCATCGTATTGAAACATCAAATAATCCTTCACAAAGCGAAGACTTCCTAATGTATCCTTTAAGGTAAGCTTATATTCTTCTTCTGCCGGAAGAGAAATATAGATCTTATAAATGGCATCCAGCTTGTCGACATCCAAATCCGGATCAATGATATACTCAGTTGGCTCTTTTCTTGGCCCCACCTGTTCACGGAATAAATCATTTTTGGCAAAGCACTTGATCGAATCATCTAACTGAAGAAGTACCCCATAGCCAAGCTGGTCTGCCTGGTGTACCACAGCCTTGGATTTTTCTAAATCTAAGGGAATATTTTGAATCAGGTCTCCATCAATTACCAATCCGCCGCCTCCGCAGCAAACCATGTTATGAAGTCCGACGCTTTCCATAAAGCCTCTTGCCTTATAGTGGGCTCTGCCTGTGGCAATAGCTGTAAAATGTCCTGCTTTTTGCAGCTTATCCAAAGCCAATTGGGCAGAAGGTACGATTTTTCCTGTCTTCAGATCGGTTAAAGTTCCATCTATATCAAAGAAGAAATACTTTTTGTTCATAAATCCTCCAAAGAAAGACCTTAAAGGTCTTTATTTAATTTCGTATCGATAAATATTATTAACACGGTCCGGTCCAACGGAAATCATGGAAACACGAACACCGATAAAATCCTCGATAAAGGAAACATAACTGCGGCAGTTTTCCGGAAGCTCATCCCAGGTACTCATCTTTGAGATATCTTCTTTCCAGCCGGCAAATTCCTTATATACCGGAACAGCCTTGGCCACATCAGCCTGATCGCTTGGGACATAATCATATACCTTACCATCGATATCATAGCCAACACATACCTTGATGGTATCAAGTCCGGTTAAGACATCAATCTTTGTGAGAACGATATCGGTAAGACCATTAAGCATATTGGCGTGTTTCACAACTAACAGATCTAACCATCCGCATCTTCTTGGACGTCCTGTAGTAGCACCAAACTCAAAGCCGTTATTCTGTAAGAAGCTTCCAGTTTCATCCTTTAATTCTGTCACGAAAGGACCTTCTCCCACGCGGGTGGAATATGCCTTTACAACACCGACAACCGTATTGATCTTGGAAGGGGCAACCGCAGAGCCTACCGTAACACCGGCACTGGTCGGTGAAGAGGATGTAACATATGGATATGTTCCATAGTTGATATCCAACATAGCAGCCTGAGCGCCTTCAAACAATACTGTCTTACCTTCATCTAATGCATCGTTGACAATATGTGTTGTTTCCTTGATCATCGGTACAATGCGATCATGAATGGCTTCAAAATCAGCCACCATTTTATCATAATCCATTGGATCAGCATCATAGACTTTTGTGAACAGCTTATTCTTAAATTCCAGACATTCTTTCAAACGCGCCTTAAAGGTTTCAAAATTAATAAATTCATGATAGCGGATACCGGTACGTGCATATTTATCGGCATAACACGGTCCGATTCCGCGTTTTGTGGTTCCGATTCTTCCTCCGTTGGCAGCTTCTTCCAATCCATCCTGATAACGATGATATGGCATCAACATCTGTGCACGGTCAGAAATCACGATATGATTACAGGTAAGTCCTCCCTTTTCCAGAGTTTCCATTTCCTCTAATAACACAAATGGATTACATACAACACCCGGTCCGATAATACATAAAGACTCCGGATGTAAAACACCGCTTGGAAGCAGATGAAGCACATGTTTAACGCCTCCGACAATTACTGTGTGACCTGCATTATCGCCACCCTGGAAGCGCACAATTAAATCGGCTTTTTCCGATAAAACATCAACGATTTTTCCTTTTCCTTCGTCACCCCACTGGGTTCCGACTACAACCTGTCCGGACATAGGATACCTCCTTAATTCTGATGTAACATACATTTGTGATTATAGAGAATCCTAGAATTAATGTCAATTTATGGACCAACATTGTCGCATTTTATTTTTTGAATCAATATGTTAGAATAGGGACATTCAGAAAAAGGAAGAGAATATGAATCATAACGTTCAGACAAAAATTGCGGTAATCAATGACTTTACCGGCTTTGGCCGCTGCGCCCTTGCCGTCAGCATTCCCATCTTATCCGTAATGAAAATACAAACCTGCGCCATCCCTACGGCCATCTTATCCAACCATACTGCCTTTGAAAGCTATCATATCGATGACTACACCAAGCATCTGCCTGCATATATCGGGGAGTGGAAAAAGCTGGATTTGAAATTCAACGGCATTCTCAGCGGTTATCTGGGCTCCGAGCATCAGGTGGAAATCGTCGAAAACTTTATCAAAGATTTCCGAGACGAGAAAACCATTGTGATTATCGATCCTGTCATGGGAGATGACGGAAAGCTTTACAGCTCCTACAATAAAAATCTGTGTTCTAAAATGAAACATCTTGTCAAGTATGCCGATATATTAACACCCAATCTTACCGAAGCCTGCATTTTAACCGATACGGCATATCATGGTGGTAAATGGTCCAAAAAAGAGCTTGCCCTATTGGCGAAAAAGCTGCATGCCATGGGTCCGGACAAGATCGTGATTACCGGTATCGAACAGGGACAGTTTGTAGCTAACCTCTGTTTTGAGAAAGATAAAGAAATCAAATTTGTCAAATCGCATGTGGTAGGTACTTCCAGATGCGGGACAGGAGATGTATTCAGCGCCATTATCGCAGCCGATGCCTTAAACGGAGTTGACTTCCAAACCTCCGTAAAAAAAGCTTCCCGCTTTGTGAAGCAGTGTATTCTGGCTTCTATTGAAAGACAGATTCCGATTACCGATGGAGTCTGCTTCGAAGATTTACTCCATAAACTAAAATAAAGCGCCGACAAACGGCGCTTTTTTAAACGTTATAAATCTTTTTCGGTCTGAATACTCCGATAACTCCTTCTTTGGATACAGATAATATATTCACATATGGATACGGCTGATTCTGTCCCAGAACATAAATCTTATCGCCGACACCCTGTCTGTCATACAGAGCAATGTGTGAATATGGGCACGCATCACAGAATCCCCATACGATAATGTCACCCTGTTCCATTTCTTCACCGGTTACATCATCCATGAAATCCAGAATACCGTTCCATGCCTTGTTGGTGGCAATATCCTGAACATATCCGGTCGTGGAGCAAGCCACTCCATTATAAGATCCATAGTAATGGATCATGACATAATCAGCATAGTCCCAGCACTGGGCCCCATACCAGCCATCCATATCATAGGACTTCCCCATCGTTTCACGACGGATTGTACTGTATTTTCTTGTGAACAAACACCATGTGTTGGCCTGGGTAATATCTGCTTCTTGACTGACAAGACTATTGCCCACATATCCTTTGGATTCATTCATCATCAAAACCGCATATGGATTGGCTGCCGAAATAATCTGGTATCCGGACGCAGTTGGAAGGATAATCCATTTTGCCTCGATCTTTCCCGACTGATCACTTAAGCCAACGACATCATTTTCACCAACCGCAAGATATTTTTGCGCTCCCTTAGAGAATATAGTCGCAAAACCTTCATCATCATGTTCAATCTGCCAGTATTGATTATCCGAATCGGATAATATCTGCATTTGAACATTTGATTGATTCTTACTGTCAGCCCCTATCGCAATACTCTGGTTGCCGTTATTGACAATTTCATATACATCATCTTTAAGAGCTCTTGCACTGTTATGGGCAAGAGCTTTTAACATGGACTGTAAATCCAATGAGCTAACTAACTTCCAATGATGTAATTTTTTATCGGTACTTAATGTAGTCGTTAAAGAATTTCCATTGATCAAGCTGTCTCCGGTAATGGATAAATGGTTTTCCACTGCAGCTTCCGGCATCAGAATATATCCATCCGCATCTTTGACAAATACCCATTTCGGAATCGTTCTGCTGTTTTCATTTCCTACAGACAGATATTCACCGGTTTCTTTATGTTGAACAAGCACATACCCTTTGGAATCATGAGAGATGATCCAGGAAGATGGGTCCATGTTGTTGAAAGTATAAATAACCGGACGTCTTTCATCGCTGTAATTCAAATAATAAATACCGGACTCTGAATCAACGATATAGTATTCCCCATCCGCTACATCCTGACTGTGCGATTTTGCGAATTCACTCGCATCAGGACGTACAAAATATGCCTGTGCATCCGATACCGGATATGGTTTTCCTTTTTCAACAAGGAAAATACGAAGCGCATCAATCGATTCTCCATAATTTTCAGTGCCCGCACTATCTCCATTTGAGGCAAAGCCTAACCATCCGATGGAATTCACATGCGTCTGATAATAAATATCATATCGATTCGCAAGCTCACCGGTTAAGGCAATTTGAATGGCTTCAACACCATATTTCTGTGAACTGACATTGCCTGATGTTGTCCAGGACGATTGCCATCCTACTCCATCACCATAGGTTTTATAAATCACAGAGCCATCATAAAGCGAGCTTTCAGCATTGATTTGAACGGCATCCATCGGATGATAGTTACCGGTAATATCACCACTTCGGCCATATTCTGTCCACCCTGCGGATACATGGCTTCTTACTTTTAAAATATCTTCCACATACGCATTTGTTGTACTAAGCCCGACACCTTCACCCTTTTTAACCAATCGGATTCTTAATGCTTCCATGCCGTAGTTATATCCGGTCGATCCGGAAGGATTTCCGTTTAATGCCCAATCCAGCCATCCAATATTGGCGACATGCGCCTGATAATACACATCATATACATTGGCAATCTGACCGGTTAATACAATTTGAATGGCTTCGATATGCTTACCTTCTCCTTGAGTACCGCTAAGCTCACCGCTTACTTTCCATTCTTTTTCCCAGCCGACTGACTCTACATATGTCTTATATAAAACACCGCCTGTATGATCCGGATCATTTAATGCGATAATTAATCCCTCAATGGAATTGGATAATCCGACCGTTCCGGAAACTTGATTTTCACTGACCGGTGCCATCCATCCAACATTAGCTACATGAGCTGTAACAGCCATCCGATTGTTTCTAAACGCATCGGATCCTGCTTCTACATGTTGGGTACCATTCTTTTTTTCTAACATGATTCGTAACGCCTCAATACTGTTATCAAAGCCAATAGAACCCGCATTATTTCCATTACAGGTCCAATCCATCCAGCCGATATTGGAGACATGAGCTTGATAATAAATATCATAATTCTCTGCCATCTGATCAGTTAACCGCAGACGAATGGCTTCGATAAACCGGCTCTGTCCGGTTGTTCCGGACATTTCATTATCTGAGTGCCACGTTTTTTCCCATCCAACGCCGTGAACATAGCTTTGGTACTGTACAGATCCTGCATAATCGGCATGATCGAGCTGAATCTGTATAGCTTCCATGGAATTGGACATACCGACTGTTCCTGCCATTTGACCTTCTGATGTGGAAGGCATCCAGCCGATATTGGATACATGCGATGTAGCGCTGATTTCAGAGCCAAGGAAAGAATCACCTCCAACATTCTGATCAAAGCTTCCCTTTTTATAAAGTGCGATACGAAGTGCTTCCAAAGCATATCCATGCCCAGCACTGCCGGCTTTTTCACCGTTTTTGGCCCATCCAAGCCAGCCGACATCAGATACATGAGGCTGGTAATAAATATCATACTTTTCGCTTAGTTCATTTTTTAAACGAATTTGAATGGCTTCAATCGCATATCCTCTACCGGTAGTTCCTGTCATTTCACCGGCGTTTGACCATTCTTCTTCCCAGCCGATATTGGCAACATGCGAAATATACTCAATATCCTTCGCAATTTCAGGATCATCCGCTTCAATAATCAAAGCTTCCATCGATTGGGATTTTCCTGTAGTACCGACCATAATTTCATTTTGATCATCATCGATAACTTCCGGCTCCATCCATCCCACATTGGATACATGGGCTTCTGCAGAGATTTCCGGAATGGATTCATTTTGACTTTCCTGTTGATTTTCTTCAATTTCTTCCTGTACTTCAAGCTGCAGATCTTCAGCTTCTACCTGTACTTCAATTTGTTCATCCGCATAAATTGTGCTGATGGCTGCCGGGGTCAAAAATGCACTGCAAGTAAAGTTGAAAATAAGTATTGTTTCATATGCCTATTTCTTCTTTCCTGTCTGTGGATTCAAAGTCAATACGACCTGTGTTTCATTCAATTTACGATGGCAGGATTCACAATAAATACTTCCGGCATCATTCAATGTATTACAAGTTGGACAACGAAGTGTCTTTTCCTCCACAAAATGATATCCACACTGCGGACAGAAATTGCCCCCATATTCAATCACAGATTGACATGATGGACATACGATAAATTGATTAAATACTTCTTTAAATGGCTTCCAGTCATCCATCCCCTTAGACCAGACCAAAGTAGAATCTTTCACTATCCCCTTATCGTGCAACCTTCTGAGCGTGAGCTCCGAATACGGACCTCCCGTAGCCTCATTCGTACTGTAATACCACATTTTTTTCTTCTCCATTGTAAACCGATCATAAAATCGGTTTTCACAAATTTTATTTTACTCATTTATTTAGGTTCAATGCAACAAATAAGTGATTTTCCCATAAGAAAAGCTCTCATAAGAGAGCTTATTCATCAATTGTATGGATAATAATATCACCTGGAACAGCCATCATTCCTTTTGAGATCGCATCCCATTCATCTTTTGTTCCCTCATAATAGATGGCATCTAGATTTTTCGCAAAATAGAAAGCCATATTGTCGAGACGGGTCACCGAGATTGGAATCGTTAAAGTACGGATACCGGACATTTGGAAAACCCCGGAGCCTATGGTTTCAAGTGTAGAAGGAAACTGCAGGTCTCTTAACGCTTTTGTATTGGTGAAAGCCCCTATTCCAATGATCCTTACCCCTTCCGGTATAGTGACATTAGTAAGTGATCTACAGTTATCAAATATATAATTCGGAAGATTGGTAATACCGAGTGGAAGCTCTACTGTTTTTAACGACATGCACATCGCAAATGTACTCATTCCCATATTGGAAATCGTATTAGGAAGAACAACGGTCGTAAGATAGTTACACTGTCCAAACACAAATCTTCCTAACGATGTAATGCTGCTAGGTAACACCACAATCTTTACTGCCGTTGAGGAAAAGGCATTATCACCAATGGATGTAACCATCTTATCTTCAATCTTATACGGAATATAGACAGTATCACTAGATCCGATATATTTGTTGATCACAACGGAATCCCCATTAACTGTATATTCAAAATCAGAGGCATCATTCCATTGATTCTGACATACGACATGAACATTTCTTAAAGCTGCCTTTCCGCGTTTAATCTCTAAAAATTCATCGGTTGTACCGTTGTAGTAGATATATTCTAACTGCTTACCTACATTGAGTGAATAACTTCCTAATGTTTGAATGGAATTTGGCAGCGTCAAGGCATTCAATGAGCTGCATCCTTTAAAGGCATTCTTTTGAATTTCGGTTACTCCCTCCGGAATCATTACATTTACTAAAGAAGAGCAGTTTTCAAAAGCGCCTTTTTCAATCACAGAAGTATTTGCAGGGATTTTCAAATCTTTCAAATTGATGCAGTCTTTAAACGCATAGGCACCGATTGATTGAACAGTATCCGGAAGTGAAACTGTCTGCAGACTGGAACATCCTTCAAATGCAGAAGCACCGATTCCAAGCGCTTTGGATAAGATATTCACCGATTCAATTGTTTCATTGTTCGCAAAGGCTTTCTCACCAATCGCAGAAATATTTTTATCGCGAAGTGTTTCCGGAATGGAAACATTTGTATCCGAACCAATATATTTTGTGATCACAATATCGTTGGAAGACTCAATAAATTCAAAGTCAGCTTCGGATGCCACCGGTTCATTCATAAAGTGAACGGTAACTGACGCATCTAATGCTCCCGGGCGGATGATAATGGCATCCCATTCAGCCTTAGTGCCCTGGAAATAAATATCTGTAAGATTGGAACAGCTCGCAAAGGCGTTCCAGTCAATCAGTGTTACCGTTGACGGTAATGACAATTCTTTTAAGGAAATACATCCTTTAAAGGCATTCATACCGATCATGGATGTCTGTGATGATACCTTCACATTTTCTAAAGAAGCACAATTAGAAAATACATTGGAATCCACAAATCTAACCCCATCCGGTATTTCTATTCCGGTAAGAGATGAACATCCGTTAAAAGCACCCATGCTGATCATAGTAACCGTTTCCGGTATTACAATTGTCTCTAAGGATGTACAGTTGGCAAAGGCATTCTGCCCTATCAACTTTAAATCATTTGGCATTTTGATATCCGTTAATGAACTGTTGTTTGTGAAAGTAGAATTTTTTAATTCATGAACGGTATCCGGTAAAACGACAGTTTCCAGGTTCTGACAGTTTCCAAATGCGACCATATCGATTTTTTCAACACTGTCCGGTACAACTACACTTTCAATTTCTTTATTGTAGAATGCTCCTGAATTAATCTTAGTTACAGGAGTATCTTCCAATGTCTCGGGAATCTCAACTGTCGTATCCTCTCCGATATATTGTGTAATCGATGCACTACCATCACTAATCGTATATTTATAATTTTCTTCTTCATTTATTTCCGGAACCTCTGAAGGTGTTTGGGTTGGATCCGGTGCTGCAGGAATATTCAAGGCATCAACCTCGGCCTGCAGAGAATCTACCAGAGCCTGAGCAGCTTGGACATCGCCTTTGGTCGTGACGGTTCTTTCTTCTACATATTCTGTATGTGTTTTTGCGTTGCCTTCATCATCAAGGATGATATTTCCGTTTTCATCGACTTCCTCAACCTGGATTTCGTTTAACACAATATTTTCAACCGGTGTCTTCGCATCTTCTAAAGCTAACTTAGCCGCATCAAGCTGAGCCATAAGATCGTCTAGGCGCTTGGCATCATCGGGAATTTGCGGTTCAACATATACCGGTTCAGATACAGTCTCGGTTGGCATGATATTTTCAGAAGTAGATGTTTCCACGTAGGTATAGGTAACCTGCGGTGCTGATACAACAGTCTGTACTTCAGGCTGTTTTTGAACTTCTTTCTGCGGTTTTTCTTCCGGTTCTTTTTCGATATCGTTGACCTGATAGGTAACGACTTCTTTTTCCGGTTGTTCTGTTTCATTTTTTTGGCAGCTGTTCAAACCTAAAAATGCTGCAGCTGCCAGAATGGTTGATGTAGTTAAAATTCGCTTTGGTCTCATTTTTTCTTCCCCCTTAATTTTTCTAACTCTTCAAGACAGTAATCAATTCCCATAGAAGCTAAAAGTATGCCAAGAAAAGATGAACTCCACTCCAAAGTAACCGCTGTTTGAACCGGTAATGTACGTTTTACATATTGGATTGTCTGTACAGACGTTTGATAAACCGGTATAGAAATCGTAAGCGGCTGAATGATCGAGCGAACGCCGGATACATCCTTTAAGGTTTGGTATCGGGCATTTAAGGCATCCGTTAAATCCATCCAGTTGGCATATAATTCGGTAATCTGGTCATAATCTTTGCTGAAAACATAGGCAGGTAAATACCATACACCGCTTCCATCTGCTTTGGTGTTCCATCCTCTAAAGCCAAATAAACCATCCGGTGCACTAAACTGCGGTATCAGGGAATTTAAATTCCCATTCGATAACGCAAGCTCCATTGGACTTACCGTGCGTTTATCGGATGTTCCGTTATTGGCATAAAATGTCAAAGAAGAGAAAGAATCCTTCATCTGGTATGGTGTTACGGTACGGTTGTTCTGCCATATCACATATAAATCTTCTTTGGTTTGCGTATGCATAGAAACATCCACCACTTTTGTGATGTCTGCTTCATATGTATAATCTTCTTTCCACTGCCGCGTTTCCAGAGAAAAACGGTCAACACTGTCTATATCATTGACCCATTCACCTTCGGCATTTGGCTGGGTATTAAAGCCATAGAAATGTGTACCCTCCGGTGTATTTGTCAGGACAAGATCCACTTGATCGGAATCATAGGTATAAGAAGTATCTGTTCCATCATTGGTATAAATCGTAATACCTTCTTCTTCAGATTCTTCTGCATAAACAGACATTGTATCTACAATCGTTAAGGTCAGCGCCACCCCAATAGACACAAGCGTCTTTAATGTTCTTTTAATCACAGATAACCGTCCCCGGTGCCAAAGTGTCCCCATAGTCAGCACTCACACATGTCGGCGCTGTATCAACATATGTGATTTCTTCGATAACTTCATCAGGGACATTTGCAATCTGTATTTGACTTGCAGTAGTAGCCGGCTCGACAATTTCATATTCAATCGTTTCAGGCTGCTCTTGTTTAGTTTCCGGTTCCGGAATCACAACATAACTATCCGCCTGCACTTCTACCGGCTCAGGGATGATCCAGTCTACAAGAGGCAGATGATCGATCAGCTGCACATGAGCCCGATAATACGAACTTCCCGACACACAAAGCCGTCGATGCCGCAATCATCGTGCGAATTGCCGTTTTTGATGTCTGATGGACAATTGATTCCAACATTGTCCCAAAGCCCACTCCGGCAGGAACAGACAGATCAGGAATAGAGACGATAGTCTGTGCTTCCATGTCCATAGCCCATGTGATAATTGCCGAGGGTGCCACAGCATAAAGATTGGATTTTTCAATCAACATCTTTAATTTCTGACGTCCTAAGCGCATATAGCTCTTTACGGTATTTTCAGGCACACTTAAAAAAGCGGCAATCTCCTTGATCGAAAATTGTTGGTAATAATATAAAAGAATCGCGGTTTTCTGCGTATCGGGTAATTCGGAAATCATTTGACTGACCGCTTTGCGCAGTTCATTGTATTCAAAACTCTTTTCCGGCTGGAATTTATTAGAGCGGTCTACCAGGATATTGTCGATATTGTCATCTTCAACTAATTCTGTAAAGGTCATTCGATTGTGCTTGATTTCAGAAGACTTATTATAATCTAAACATTTACGAATGACGATGATACACAACCAGTTTTCTAACTTGTCATCATCCTTTAACTGATCCAGCTTTCGATAAGCATCGATATAAGTTTCCTGCACCATATCTCTAGCCGTCTCTGCATCTTTCACATATTTTAGTGCGATCGAATACAGCTTTGGATATGTCAATTGAATCATTTCTCGATATGCTTCTTCGTTGTTGTGCCGAAGTAATTCTACTATCTCTTTTGTCATAATCTTCTTCCTGAATAAATACATTATAACACCGGATGGAGAATTTGTAAGGCATCGGATTACTATTTATATTATTTTTAAGATGTACTATATTTTATGCTCCATTAAAGAATTAAAGTTATCCCTGTAAAACTAAACAATTTACAAAGTCTTTGTTGAAAAACTTTTCATTGATTTAATATATTTTTCATTACATATTCATTTTTTATTGACGGATAATTTTGTCCGTCCTATAATAACAACATATCCAAAGGCAAAGATGGAGACAGTAAATTCCACAACAAAGTCACAGAGAGTCGATGTTTGGTGAAAATCGATACAATGTGTGGTCTTGAATATCACTCCGGAGCTGCAGGCTGAAAATAAAAGTAAGCACTGACGGTTTTCCCCGTTAAAAGAAGCGCATTTGATAGAATGCAGTCTAAAAGGTGGTATACGAAACGAATAGCTTTCGTCCTTAGGGGACGAAGGCTTTTTTATTTAGTTCAAATGGAGGAAGGAAAATGAACAAACAAATGGTAGAAATCCGATGGCACGGCCGTGGTGGACAGGGCGCTAAGACAGCCTGTTTACTGTTAGCTGATGCTGCATTCGCATCCGGAAAATATGTACAGGGATTCCCTGAATACGGACCGGAACGTATGGGCGCACCGATCACAGCGTATAACCGCATCAGTGATATTCCGTGCACGATTCATTCCGATATCTACGATCCGGATTATGTAGTAGTCGTTGATGAATCCTTACTTGACAGTGTTGATGTCACAAAGGGTTTAAGTCCGGAAGGCGGTATTTTAATCAATTCACCGAAATCACCGGACCAGTTACGTGATAAATTAAATGGCTATACCGGTAAAGTCTACACCGTAGATGCCCGCAGTATCTCCGAGAAATATTTAGGAAGATATTTCCCGAATACACCGATGTTGGCAGGTATCGTAAAGATCAGCGGTGTTTTGGATACCGGTCAGTTTATTGCCGATATGCAGGATTCCTTCCATCATAAATTTGCGACAAAACCGCAGGTTATCGAAGGAAATATGAATTGTTTGATTCAATCCATGAGGGAGGTACGCGGATAATGAGTATTAGCGCAAAAGACATCCATGAAAATTCACCTTGGCAGGAAATGACACCGGGTGGTGAAATCTATGAAGGCGGAACAGCGCGCATGACTAAGACCGGTGAATGGCGAAGCGATGTACCGATATGGATGCAGGATAAATGTAAACAATGTTTAATGTGTGTTCCTTTCTGTCCGGATTCTTCCATTCCGGTAGTAAACGGAAAAAGAACTGACTTTGATTATGACCACTGCAAGGGCTGTGGTATCTGCTGGAATGCCTGTCCGTTTCAGGCCATCCGCATGGAAAAGGTGGTGCATGAATAATGAGTTTTAGAGAACGTTTATCCGGTAATGAAGCAATTGCCTACGCAATGCGTCAAATCAATCCGGATGTATTTGCGGCTTTCCCAATCACACCATCTACAGAAATTCCGCAATATTTTGCACAATATGTAGCCAACGGTGAAGTGGATACCGAATACGTAACCGTAGAAAGTGAACACTCTTCTATGTCAACCTGCATCGGTGCTTCCGCTGCCGGTGCTCGTGCGGTTACCGCAACTTCTTCTGCCGGTCTTGCGTTTATGTATGAAGTGCTCTATGTAGCTGCTTCTTCACGCTTACCGATTACCCTTGCCTGTGTAAACCGTACCCTGACAGGACCAATCAACATCAACAACGATCATTCCGATTCCATGGGTGCAAGAGATTCCGGATGGATCCAGATTTATTCTGAGAACAACCAGGAAGCTTATGATAATTATTTGCAAGCTATGCGCATTTCGGAAACGCCGGATGTACGTCTTCCGATTATGATCTGCCAGGATGGATTTATTACTTCCCATGCGGTAGAAAATATTCTTTTAGAAGAAGATGAACCCGTTAAAAACTTTGTCGGTGAATACAACCCGGAACATGCCCTGATCGGGCGTGATCATCCATTAGCTGTCGGACCGTATGATACCGCCCCATACTGTATGGAACATAAGTTACAGCAGGAAAAAAAAAAAAAAAATGCCAAGAAGGCAATCTTAGATGTAGCTGCCGATTTTGAAAAGACATTCGGAAGAAAATACGGTTTCTTTGAAGAATATAAATTAGACGATGCCGAATATGCGATTGTAGTGATCGGCTCTACAGCCGGTACTGCCAAAGCCTGCATCGATACGATGCGCGCAAACGGCCATAAAGTCGGATTATTAAAACTGCGCGTATTTAGACCGTTCCCTGCCGAAGAAATTGCCGAAGCTTTAAAACACTGCAAGGCAGTTGCGATCATGGATAAATCCGAAGGCTATAATGGCTGCGGCGGACCACTTTATGCAGAGACTGCAGGAGCTATGTTCAATTTAGAAACACGTCCAAAGATGATCGATATCGTATACGGTCTTGCCGGACGTGATGTGACTGTCAATGATATTGAAAAGGTATATAACCACTTGATGAAAATTGTTGAAACCGGCGAAGTTGGTCAGCGTTACATCCATATGGGTCAGCGCTCCAACCAGAAGGAGGTATTCTAGTATGGCTTACAGCTTACGAAATGAATTAAGTAAACCGGAACGCTTTACACCGGGACATCGTTTATGCGCAGGATGCGGAGCCGGTATTTGCTGCCGCGCCATGCTGCGTGCCCTGGATGAAGGCGATAAAGCCGTTGTGATCAATGCCACAGGATGTTTAGAAGTATCTTCCTTCCAATACCCATTTACATCTTGGGAAGACAGCTATATTCACTCTGCCTTTGAAAACGCATCAGCAACTGCAGGCGGTGTTGAAGCTGCTTATAAAGTATTAAAGCGTAAAGGCAAAATTAAAGATGATTATAAATTCTTAACCATCGGTGGAGATGGCGGAACCTACGATATCGGCTTCCAGTCCTTATCCGGCGCTATGGAAAGAGGTCATGATATGACGTATTTCTGTTACGATAACGAAGCGTATATGAATACCGGTATCCAGCGCTCTTCTTCTACCCCAAGATTTGCCTCAGCTACCACTACACCGGCAGGCTCTGTTTCTACCGGTAAAAAACAGAACAAGAAAAACTTAACGGAAATCATGGCAAGCCATCACCTTCCTTATGTTGCCCAGACAACCTTCTTAGGAAACTTTAAAGACTTCCATGAAAAGGCCCATAAAGCAATTTATACCGAAGGACCGTGTTTTGTGAATGTACTGGCACCATGTCCCCGCGGATGGCAATATCCGGCACATCTTTTACCGGAGATCACAAAGATGGCAGTGGAGACCTGCGTATGGCCATTGTATGAAATCATCGATGGTAAGTGGTATTTAAGCTACCGCCCACGCAAGAAATTGCCTGTTGAAGAATTTATGAAGATGCAGGGACGTTTCAAACACTGCTTCAAACCGGGCAATGAATGGACCATTGAAGCTGCCCAGCAATACGTTGATGAACAATGGGAAAACTTATTATCTAAGTGCGAAAACGTATAATAAAACAAGGATGTTCAAATTCGAACATCCTTTTATTTTCCCTGTAAATGAGCATTCACCCATTGTGTTAAATCATTTTTATCTTTGCGTTTTATACGCATATTTTGCAGGCGGTATCGAAATGCCTGCAGCTGCATATCCGCATAATCAACCATTATGGCATCCTTTTCCATACGCTTTGAGGTTAATTCACTAATATTGATCATATGGTCACGTATCGTATCATCCATTTGGATATTAACTAACTCCATCAGCGATAATGGCGATGGTGTGTGTACCATACTGATCCAGTTTAATGATTCTACATGCCACAATAATTTCCCTGCCTTATTAACATCCCATGTTTTGGATCTTTTCATGGACATAAACATGTGGGATGCCTTTTTTAAATGCTCCTTTAAAGAGGCAGTTTCATTAAAATAATTCATATAAGGAAAATCCAATTTAACTTCGCACTTTCCATACTCCAACATTGAGAAAAGAAAGCTGTTTGATTGATAAATTTCATTGGCAAACTCTGTGATGGGATATCCTATACAGTCAAATCCCGGCATTGAGACAGGCTCAATTCTCTGTTCTTTATCGTAAACAAAGATCACGATATTTTCATACCAATATAATCCCAGAATCTCAAAGCCTTCCCAAAGGGCAAGGTTTTCAATTTTTTCAAATATCGCTTCCATCACATCTGCATGTTTACAGTCATCATAATTATGATGTATTCGGTAATCAACATTCCGATCAAACTGCCTACCACAAAATAATCCGCTTCCCTGTTCTCAGATATCGCATCCAGAACAAGGCTGGCTGCAAGTACTGTACGATAAGAACCGGAAGTATCAATCAGCTGGAAACCTGTGGACTTATTAAGAATATTGTCGGCATACTGCACCTTTTGAACAAGAATTTCAGGCGGCTGCCCGCTCATCGCAAGAGACCCTGTTAAAGCCAATTCATAATTACGTCCCCACATGATCTTCTGTTTTTGGAACTCATCGAGCAAGGCTTTTACTTTCTCCGCTTTTTCTTGAGGGCTTTCCGGATATAAAGCTAAGATCATACCCAGGGACTGGTAATGATCAGCACTGAAAAAGCCTTTCTTTAATAAACGCATGCACTCTTCCGTATGCTCAACAATCTGATTTACGTCATATTGTGTACATCCTAAAAGGATACATAAGATACTGTCCTGGGAATCCGTGATTAGTGGATGTTTCGTGCGGAAGGTCTTATAGATTGCACGGGAGCGCTCAATGATTTCTGCATTTCTTTCCGGCTTGTTCATAATCGCAATGATCATAGCCCCAATCGGAAGATAATCATCAATTAAAAACTGCTTACTTAAATCTTTATAAATTTCGATGGCCTTATCTAAAAGAGCTTCCGGGTCATCCTGTCCCATTAAGATGGAAATCACGGCACTTTGAGAAAAGCCTCTAAAATGCGAGAACATCGACAGCTTTGACTTCAGTAAAGATTCACACTGTTCCAGATTATCCTGAGTAGCTAATACATTTCGACTGGTACATAATAAGGCAGCTAAGGAAGCATCCAGATTACTTCCTAATCTCCATGCTTTTTGAAAAAAATCTCTATTAGAGAGAAATAACTCTATATTTGAATCAATAGACATACTATCACTCCTTAATTGCCGACATTATAACATCAAAAAAAGAGCTTTTGAACAAAGCCCTTAAATCAGTTTCAAATATTTAAATGCGTTATAGAGACCGTCATGATCTACATCATCTGTGATGTAATCGGCTGCTTCTTTGATTTCCGGTCCGCCGTTGCCCATCGCAACATTGAATGCACATAATTCGAACATCGATAAATCGATCTTGGCATCACCAAAGGAAATAGTATCCTTTACATCCGCTCCTAAGTAGTTCAACAAGACTTCTACAGCCGCCTTCTTAGTGATACCCTTTGGTCCGAGATCTCCAAATAATGCCAATTCATCTTTTCCGCCCCAGGTATTGGCTTCCATATCCGGGAATTCTGTCTTAGAGTCAATATGATCCTGGTAGCTGCTTAATACAAAGCTTACCTTGTTGACATCATCACGATATAACTGTTCTGTTGGTAAATGAATCATGGAATTGATAAATCCCATACCGGCATTTTCTGCAGCTGTTTCATCAGCACCTTTTCCCATTGCGTACTTTTTAATAGTAACAGGTCCCTGTTCTACAAAGTAATCATTGATATACATACCGCTGTTGCACTCTAAGTAGAAACCAAGTCCTCTTGAATTACACCAGTCTACGATATGTTTTACCTGATCTACGGTAAAACCATGATGCATCACAACTGTTCCGTTATCTTCTACATAACCGCCGTTGGCACCGATCATTCCATCGAGTTCAAAGTCCCAATGTTTCTGATCAATTTCAGCTTTAGAACATCCGGTACAGATATAAACCTTATGTCCGTTTGCGCGTGCTTCATTGATTGCCTTTCTTGCAGAATCAGGAAGAATACCCTGATAGTTGATCATTGTTCCATCTACATCTAAAAATACGATTTTTTTATCCATTTTGAAATCCTCCGTTGTTAGTATACATTAAATATTCGCATTCATAAAACATTATCTTTTTAATTGTTTTAAATATTCTTTCTGTTCATAAACAAAAGATATTCAATGATTATCGCAAAAGAAAGGAAAGATAAAAAGGCAATGTAATTTTATTGTCAACAACACCAATGTTGTATTCTCCCAGTTTAATCAGATTGTCAGCATTATATTTGACCTTATCGTTTAAAACGATTTTTGCAGACTTGGAATTTCCTGTTCGTGCTTTTACTTCAACAATACTCAACAAGTCGTTAATAACAGACACAAAATCGATTTCAAGTCCGCTGTCTTTGTGAAAATAATATAAAGACATGCTGTTTTTGGAAAAAGCATCCGCAATAATGTTTTCGTAAACAGCACCTTTATAGATATTCAAATTATCATTAAGTATCTTACTAGCTGTACCTCTGTCAAGAAGAGAAATAAATAGACCGCTGTCAACAAAATATAGTTTAAATATATTATCAATCTTATAACCTTCCAAGGGTCTGTCAATATTGCTGAGGTTATAACAGATATTGATTAATCCATAGTCTTTAAGCCATTGTATTGCCGGCATATACTCGCTGGATCTACCCTTTTTGGAGATTGCCGAAAAAACAAATTTTTTATTTTCTTTTGCCAGCTGCGCAGGAATGGAGTCAAAAACATTATTGATTCTCGTCAATAAGACTATATTCGTTTCTTCCTGTTCATTTTCATCCAGATGTTTGCCAAAATCATCTTTGTATTCTTCAATCAAATCTTTTTGTTCATCATATACAGCGTTCATATCATTCGTTTGGACAAAAACATCAACAATTCTTGGCATTCCTCCAACACAGATATACTCTTTAAAATATCTAATCATCGCTCTATGCGTCGTTTCGCTGATTTTTGTCAGATTATGATATGAATCCCTAAGATAATCTATAACATTTTCCTGTATTCCTTTAGCCCAAAGAAATTCTTCAAAATCCATAGGTTTCATATAAATGGTTTTCTCAAAGCCTACCGGAACGCCTTTTGACTTTTTCTTATTGTATCCTTTGATTCCTAATAGCGATCCCGTTCCGATGACATCATATCTTCCGTCCTCAACGAATTCTTTGATACTGCTTCTGGCATTTACGCATTCCTGAATTTCATCAAATATAATCACTGTCTTGTAAGGAACAAATCTCGCATCCGGAAGCAGAGCGGATAAGTCCGTTGTGATTCTGTTAATAATCAGATCATCATCAAATATTCTTTTTGCCGAATTATTGCTCTTAAAATTCACATAAACAACATTTTCGTAGTTTTCTTCGGCAAATGCCCGGACACTAGTAGTCTTCCCTACCTGCCTCAGTCCTTTTATAATCAAGGCCTTTTTTTTTGGAGAATTTTTCCAGGCTATCATTTCATCAACTATTTTTCTTCTGAACATACTGTCATTTTACACTTTTTAAAAGGACTTCACAACAAGCAATCACACTTTTTCAATGGACTTTTATGCTCAGCAGAACACTTTTTCAAGGAACTTTTTATTCCTGTTCTATAATTTCTAATCCTTCAGCTGCAGTACGGGCAAGTTGTATAAAAGCTTTTTATTATAGTAATGATATGTTATACGTTTTTAAACACCATTTTCCGATTATTTCATATCATATGATAAAAAAAATATGTCATGGTGTATTATATAATTCATTTTTGACATATTTTTTCATGATAAATTATCTTTTTAATTGTTTTAAATATTCTTTCTGTTCATCAGAGATTCGGTAGCTTTCCCCTGCCTTTTGAATCGTCTTATTATGAACCCATAAAGGAAGTCTGCTTGATTCTAATATTTTAAGGGTATCATCATATTGGTGTGCCAAAGCTGTCGCAAAGTACCACGCCTGCATCATCTGAACATAATAATGCTCCATGGATACATTACTAACCATATCTAAATACTCCGGCTGATAATTCTCCTTCAAATAATGATTCATCAATACTTTAATCGCAAAGCGCACCGTATAAGGATGATCGCTTTGGATCCACTTCTTGATTTCATAAGTCAATTGATCCGTATTTTCCTTAAATACCTTTGGCGAACATTGATCACATGTAGCCCAATTATCTATATACGGTAAAAAACGGTTTACTTCATTTAAACAGCTATCATAGTCCTTCATATCACTGATGATAAAAGAATGCAGCTGGTTCTCTTCAAAATAAGTATGTGGAAGTTGATTTAATAAATCTTTCGCAAGATCGGTATCTTTTAATTCCTTTGCGTATTTGCGTAATGCCGGAGTACGAACTCCAATTACAGAAGCCGAAGGAATATTAGGAATCAAATTATGATTAAATGCCTTATAGGAAGAATCTCTTAGGTTAAATAATTGTTCCTGAATTGGGAATGTTTTTTCCATTCTTTCAAAGGCAATGCGGGGCATATCATCCTGTTCCACATGTACAATCCCCCGTCTTTGAAAATGATTCTTAATCAAAAAATTCTGCATGACAAGATTATCCGTATGGGTATCTACTCTTAAATGATGACATTGACTGTATGCCCAATCGATACAGAAAGAGGCCGCCCCTTTAACGGAATTAGAAGATGCGATACGGTGTACTACCCCATAAACTCCATCTGCCATCCAATTTCCTTCTTCGATATTTTGATATAAAGGATCGGCATTTTCATCCTGATAATAGTAAAATACAGCCGCAATTTCACCATTGTTGTAACATACATAGCTGCGTCCTGCTTCAATATCTTTTTCAATTAATTCTCGTGGTGGCCATGTATCTCCCCATTGTCTGGGATTGCCGTGCTCCTTCATAAATGCTCTGGCCCTGGCATAAATATCCATCACTGCATCTAAATCCTTTGGCTCTGTTTTTCTTACTTCCATATTTTCCCTCAATTTCTATAGACATAATTGTATCATACACCTCTATTTTTCCAGACCATCTATATAAAAAATCCTGCCGTTACGACAGGATCCCTATTTACTTCTTACCCACCAACAACATTGAACCGGAAAGACCTAAGATCACAGCTTCCCGATAACTCATGAATTTACCATGAGTGGTATCAATTAATTTCACATTTTCATATCCCATAGAATACAGCTTTTTGATAAATTCATCCATGTCTCCATAACGGGATTTGGACATGATATCATGAATCGCAAAGGTTCTGCCTTTTTTTAATACACGAAGTGTTTCTAACAGGCAGGCCTGTTTATCCGCTCCGGTAATATTGTGGTAAACATAATTACTGAAAACAGAATCAAAGGTTTCATCACCGAATTCTAAATCAAGGGCATTCCCCTGTTTAAAAGTAACGTTGGATACATGTTCCGCCTTGGCATTTCTTTCG